>JAHJSX010000126.1 GCA_018830205.1 archaeon
GCCTTTAATTTTCCTTTCCCCTTCTGGGACTTCACGCGCGCAAGCGTTAAGTGCGGGTGGAACATTTTCTCAGGAGCAAATCCAAGGGGTGCGAGTTTCTCGTCCAGTGCCTTCTGCATTTCAATGAGGCGTTCGCTGTTTTCCTTGATGCCTATCCACACTACGCGCATGTAGTCTGTGTTTGGAAAAGCGCCCACTCCCTCAAGGGATGCCTCAAACGGCCCAAAGGAAGAAAGCGCCCCGTCCATCGCCTTTTTGACGGCATCGATTGAATCATCGCCAATCTCGCCCAGGAACTTGAGCGTAAGATGGAGGTTTTCTGGATTCATGGTCCTAAGATGGGCGCCCACTTCCGACAGCTCACCTATAAACGGGCCAATGAGGGGGTTGTCGACCTTCACAGCAATAAAACACCTCATGTATAAAGAACTCATGAAGAAAATATATAAATTGCGTCTCCCTGCATCAAAACATTTATTACCTTTTTTGTCTATGCGGGAAAAAATCTCTGGCGGGAGACAGAAAAAATATATAAGTTTGTATGCAGTTGTTATTAACTGATAACTATCAGTGATTAAGATGTCAAGATTACAAGTACATAGGCAGAAGAGTAGACATTCGCCTACTTTGAACACAGTACTCATGGTAGAGAACACGCTGAAGAACGTGAACGAGAGCGTAATAACTGTTGCAGAACTCAAGAGAAAGCTGCCAAAGCAAGTAAACCACAACACATTAAATACTATCCTTGAATATCTTGAGGAAAGCAACAAGATAGCAGTAACCATGAAAGGAATCACGTGGATACATAACACAAACCCCCTGCTAAGGAAGGCAATTGCGAGCGGGCTTGAGTTATGACGAGAACAAGGGTTGTTCTTTCTCTTGAGGCAGAGGAAGTATACGAACACCTAAATAGGGAAGCTCCAAGCTCAAAGAAAGAGAGAACGATACTAAACGCAATAAACAAGAAAGTGGAATTAATAAAGGCAAACCCACATTTTGGGAATCCGATACCCAAAAACAAAATTCCTCAGGAATACGTCAAAAAATACGGAATAAACAACCTGTTCAGAGTGCCGCTGCCCAGTTTCTGGAGAATGCTGTACACATTGACAGACGGAGAAAGTGAAGTAGAAATAATCTCCTTTGTTCTGGATTTCATCGACCACAAGAAATACAACAAAAAGTTCGGCTACAAAAAGAAGTAAACATACTGTGCCGCATCAAAACATTTATTACTCCCTTTTTTGATTTAGGTATGAGCGTGAGACCTGATGGTGGAGATTAAGGTATATGAATGGAAGCCGATGGACGTCCGTGGCATGACTGTAATAAACGGTTTTCCAAGTGCGGGCCTAGTCAGCACAATCACTGCAAATTATCTAATCGGTGCCCTGAACCTTGAGCAGTGGGGCGCCCTTGACAGCGAGGACTTCCCGCCGGTTGCCATGATATATGACCAAAAGCCGAAATTTCCTGCAAGAATCTATGCAAACGAGGAGTCCAAGGTAGCCGTAATCCTTTCAGAGTTTACTCCTCTCCCTCATCTTGTAAGGCCGATAGCAGGCATGATGCTCAACTGGTCAAAGGAAAACGAATGCAAGCGTATAATCTCGCCAGAGGTAATATACGTAAAGCCGGGCGGGGACGAGCTTCGAATATCTGGTGTTGGCAGTACAGAAGGGGCAAGAGACGAGATGAAAAAATGCAAAATCGAGCAGTTTTCACAGGGCATGGTCTCAGGTGTCTCAGGGATACTTCTAAACGAGGGGCGCATGCAGAATTTTGATGTATTCGCGCTCATGGCGCAGGCCCATTCAGGCATACCGGATGCAAGGGCCACGGCAAAGGTAATCGAGACAATCATCAAGCTTGTCCCGACAATAAAGGTTGACCTGGCTCCGCTTTATGAAGAGGCGGAAAGGGTTGAAGGATTTGTCAGGAAGCTTCGCGAGCAGGCCCAGCCTGCGACTGAACCCTCCACACCTCACAGCATGTACATGTAATTTTGCAGCACTGCCCGCATTTCTGGCATTCAAATTCCTGAATTTCCATTTAATCTCCTTCACTACACTCTCCTTTTTTAATTTTCCGCGCACACTTTCAAAAAGTTATAGACACTTTTCACACACTTGGCATAATTATTATAAACTTTAGAGTACAACAAATCGCCGGCGGGCGATAGTTATTATGTTGAATATTACTTACGAGACTTTTGCAAAGAACCAGTCCCGGCTCAAAAAACGCATACAGCTTCTGCGGGAGGAGGTGGGGCTAAAAAAATACAAAAAACACTGGCACCCCCTTGACTTAAAAGAAAAAAAGGCGCATATTGGTGCAGAAGACGGCAGCATCAACCACAAAAAATACAAGGGCCTCATACTTTACGCCATAAATGCGTCGGCCCCCGTTTACAACGACAAAATCACAGACTCCCATTTCTCTGACATCGACATCCTCTACCCGTACAGGGAAATCAAGGACCGCCTTGATATCTACAGGACGATATTCGAGTTCAAGGCATCCCTTCGCGTCATCGATGATGTTGACCTTTTCCTTGTGGACGGCTCGCTCTACAGCGACCTCGTGGCACCAAGAGACCTTGGGACCGGCCTTTCAAAAGAAGAGAAAAAAGAGGTAATGGAATTTTTGCCAGAGATTGAGCAAAGCGATGAGGTGGAAATCGTCTCAAAGAGACTTGCTGGCAATATCAAAGGCCCAAACCGTTTCCAAAAAATCGCATTCCTTGAGTACCTGGAATACATCTCAACATTAAAACGCTTCATCGAGCGTGGGAGAGACAAAGTGGTCGGCGTATCAAAAACCGCAAGCACCTCGTCATTTGAGGAGGGAATGCCTGACATTGCAGTATTTGATGAGGTCTCAAAAGAGCCCGGCTTTGGCTTTGCAATGGAGCGCGAAAAAATCCTGCAGAAAAAATTCCCCATCTATGGAGAATTCTTCACAAGCTTTGTCCCGTTCTTTTCGTATTTCTACGCGCGCCTTGAGAAAAACAGGGGCGTGTTCATGATGGAGGTCCCCCGCGATATAGACGAAAAAGAGATAATAGACCTGCTATCTAAGATAAGAAGCACAAGCGTGGATGGATATCCATATCTTCTACGAAAGGCGCACAAGGACGTTGTAATCACAAACAGGGACATCGAGAAATTCGCAAACTCGCTTGGCATAAGCAATATGACGGGAAGAGAGGCGCTATCATGGTAATTGGACTTTGCATAGGGGAGTCGTCGCCAACGGAAGTGGCATTTATTTCAAAGACAATGCCATCGTCCGGAGAGTACGTCGTGCTCGAATACGACGGCATGGAAGTTCTTGGAATGGTGGAGGCCCTCGTTCGCGGGAGCCCATCAATCTCCGGCGACATCCTTGACCCGGACGTGGTCGAGCGAATCATGGGATTTGAGGGTGAGGGCGACCAGTACGTACGCGGAAAGGTACGGCTTTTGGGGGACGTCGACTCACTAAAGATTCCAAGGGTACCGCCCCCACCTGGCACAAAAATCAAGAAGGCAAGCTCAAAGACGCTTGCAAAAATCTTTGGAGGCGGCACAATCAAAATCGGGACGCTCCTCTCACATCCAGACGTCGACGTCAGAGTTGACGCAAACAGCATGATTACGCGCCACCTCGCGATTCTTGCAATAACCGGCGCAGGAAAATCAAATACTGTGAGCGTGATTCTTGATGGAATCCTGGGCCTTTCAGGCATGCCCGTAATCTTCGACATGCACTCGGAATACACAAACGCAGAGTTTGAAGGCGGGGTAAACCACATCACCCCGAAACTAAACCCTGTCTATCTTTCATCAAACGAATTCAAAATCCTCGTGGACGTGGGAAAAGACGCCCACGTGCAGGAGCGATATCTCCGGCGCGCATACCAGGCTGCAAAAAAAGACGCAAGCGAGGGCAGGGGGCGTGATTTTGTAAAAAATATTGTTTCATCTTTAGAGTCCATCCGTGCGATTGAGATGGAGGAGGGCGCCACATCAAGCGAGAAAAACGCCATCATAGGCGTGATAAACAAGGTCGAGGATTTCGAGTCAAAATACCGCGGCCTCGTGGACGCGCACGCGCCGGACATACTCGACCAGTTCGTGCAGGGGAAGGCCAACGTGGTTGACCTTGGCCAGGTGGACGAGGATTACGCAGACGTTATAGTCAGCCATGTCCTTCGCAAGATTCTCTACAACCGAAAAGAGGGCAAAATGCCGCCGGCCTTCTGCATAATCGAGGAGGCGCATATACTCGCGCCCATCCACCGCCCGACGCTCTCAAAATACTGGATAGACCGCATCGCACGCGAGGGCCGCAAGTTCGGGGTGGGCCTCTGCATGGTCAGCCAGCGCCCGAAAA
>JAHJSX010000127.1 GCA_018830205.1 archaeon
TGAAATGTCTTCAGGAATATCTTAAAATCCGCTCTGTCATGCTCGTACATCGGGGCCCACTGGCAGAAGATGCCGTCCTCGTTTAAGTGGTCATGGACAATCTCGAAAAACTCCCTTGTAAACAGGCTTCCCTCCCCTGCTATCCAGGGATTTGAGGGTTCAGAGATTATAACGTCGTATTTTTCAGGGCTGTTCTGGAGATAGTTCCTGCCGTCCGCAATCACGTGGTTCAGCCTCGGGTCATCGAGCGCGTTGTGCGTGTATTCTGAGAAATATTCCCTTGCTGCTTTTTCTATGCCCGGATCAATCTCGACGCAGTCAATACGCTCGGTCTCATTGAAGTTTTCTATCGCGCTCAGGGTAAATCCTCCGCCAAGGCCGATGTTTAGCACCTTTTTTGGGTTTTCGTGCACTATCATGGGAATGTATGCAGTCAAATACTGCGTGGAAGCATCAGACTTTGCCGTGCTTGACTCAGTTTTTCCGTTGACGCTTAGATACAGGTTGTCGTACTCATCGCGCCCCACAACGACAAGTCCATAACGCCCGAACTTGCTGTACAGGATTTCAAAATTTTCCTTTGACTCTCTCCACTCGTCAATGGACCCCATCCTCATGCCCGTGTAATACGCGCCGGCAAAGGTGGGGTCTATTTTATAACTGCTGATGTATGCGGTTAGGACCAATGAAATGGCAAGAAGCAGATAGAAAACGCGCTTCATGTTAATGAAGTACCCTGCCTTTTTGGACTTGTATACTTCCTGGACTTGCAGGATGCCTTCGCTGTAGAAAAAGATGACAAATGCGACAATGATGTTTGAAAGGGCCGCCAGAACGCAGGTCCATACCAGGCCCAGGTAGGGGATTAAAAGAAATCCAGCAGAAAAAGAGCCTACAATACCTCCAAACGTGTTTGCTGAATAGAGCATGCCCACATGGGCCCCGATTTTCTCCCGCTCGGATGCGAATATCTTGCTGACAAGGGGGAGTGTTGCCCCCATTAGCGTCGTGGGTATTAAAAGCCAGAAGGGGAGTAAAATCCACATCAGGATAAAAAGGTGTGGGGAGTTGGTTTTTTGAAATAGCAGAAGGTATGTCAAATCAAGCGTTGAAAATGCCGGCAGGACCGCAAGCCCACATATACCTATTGCAAGCTCAATCAAGCTGAACCATAAAATCGGGAAACTCAGCCTGTCGACAAACCTGCCCATTATATGGCTTCCAAGTGCAAGACCGACGAAAAAGGCTGTTAGCATTACTGAAAAGGCATATGTGCTGGTCCCGAATACCAGGAATAAAAGCTGTGTCCAGATTTGCTCGTATGTCAGTGCTGCGAAACCCGACAGGTAAAAGCCAAGGAGAATAACCTTCTCAAGCAGCGTTATCCTTCCAAGCTTTATCACTTGCTTTTCCTCCCGCGTTTTCTTCTGCCCCCTTTAGGAGCAGGCTCGTATGGGAGGTTGTAGATGAACGCCCCCACAAGTATGTTGATGACTGCCGCCAGGATTATCGTGTCGTTGTGCCCGAAAAATGGGATTAGTATAAAGCCGGCAGCGAAGGCCCCGGCTGCTGCACCAATTGTATCAGCAGAGTAAACCACGCCCACCTTCCCTCCAACGTCGTCAAGCTCCCTTGCATACAGTTTGCTCATTACCGGGAAAGTTGCCCCTATGAATGTTGTCGGGATAATCAAAGCTAAAAAGGCAAGCCAGAACTGTGCGTAGTGGAAGAGAAAGGATTCGTGGAAAGTGTTGTACAGTATAAAATAAGGATACGACAAAAGCCCCAAAAGGCCGAGCGTCAAAAGCCCGTAAAGCCCTATCCCTATCTCAAGTTTCGCAAATAATTTTATAGGGTTTGGAGTCGCGTCTGCGCGCTTTCCAAATATGTAGCTGCCAAGCGCAAGACCAGTCATAAAAGAGGTAAGAACTGTGCTTATTGCGTGAACCGAGGTCCCGAAAACGTATGTAAGCTCCCTTGACCAGGTTACCTCATAAATAAGTGCCGAAATGTTTGAAAGCGCAAACCCCAGTAGCAGAATTTTCTCGGTTTTCATTGCAGGGCCCCAAAAGGTGCATCAAAAAATTTACGTCTCGATAAGCAGCCCAGCTACCCTTAGCCGGTTCAATACCCCTTTAACGTCCCCTGTCTTGATGCCGAGTTCTTCGGCAATTTCATGCATGCTGGCGCTTCTTTTTTTCTTTAACGTCCTTAGTACATCGTTTTCTAAACTCAAATGCTCACCCTCGGTGCTCGCCCACATATATTAAAGCCATTCTTAACTTTATTAAATTGAATTATAAAAAGGAGTATTTAACATTTATCCCTTTTGTTAATTTATTGTGTGCCATCCAAATTGGTGTTTTAAAAAATCACAAATTATTTATGCACGGGCGATTAGGACAGAAAAGGGTGAAAGGGTCAAAATGAAACGAGCGATTGCAGCTTTAATGGCAATACTTTTTTTGGTTCCGGCCGTCTTTGCTTCTGAGAGCGATGCAACAAGGGCTGCCGGGGCCCCATATTCTCTTGGCGAGATTATGATGGTTGACGGGCCATTCTATGTTTCGCAGCATCCGTATTACGTCGTCGATTACATGATGCTCTCCGAGGTCCAGACATCCATGGTCTATGACCCAGGCGCAGGCGGTTTTGTGGCAGATGACAAGACGATAAGGAAGGTATTTGCAACGAAAGACCTTAAAAACCTCGTAATCTGGGACCCGCTTTTTTATGCTATTGGGGATTATACAAAGATTCCTCTTGGTGCGAAATTTGAAACCCAGAACGTCCGCAATTTCGCAGAGTTTGTAAGCATCACGGAGGAGGAAAAGGTGGACCTTGAGGCCTTTTTGGTGTCTTATGAGAAGATTTTTGAGGACATTGCCAAGTGCAGCAGGCTTACAAATGAAATGCTATATCCGGATGATTCATACCTGTACCAGTACAGCCGCCAAAAGCCAAACGTCAAAGTCGAGATTTACGAATCATCTGAGAGGGGGCACTTTTCCTATGAAGGCTTTGAAGAGCTCGTTCGTGCTTATGAGGCGGTGTACTCCGACTACCTCCAGCTTGGGCTTGATTTAAATGCTTTTGCAAGCGGGATTGAGGATTACCCTCCTGGCACCACGATAGAAGAACCATTTGAAGTCATCTTAACACGGGAAGGCCTTCTTGAGGAGATTGAGATGGCCGGTGTGAATGGTGAAATGCTTGAAAGTGAAATCACCTTGAGACGGGACATACTTTCCTATCCCTATAACTCCCAGATTGAAGCATCAAAGGAGCGGGCAGGGTTCTCAAAAGAAGGCGGAACCAAGAAGGTCTGCGGACCTACGTCAATCCTGCTTTTCGGTCTGGCCGTTCCCTTCTTTTTGCGAAGAGGAAAAAAGATGATTGGCATGTCAATGTTCTTAATTGCAGCGTCTGTCTTTTTGGTGGGGGCTTATGCTGCTCCATCTGATACTGAAATTCCTGATTATGAAGACTTCATAGCACAAAAGATAACTGACACGGGTGCTGTGGAAATCGAAATAGATACAGCAGACATTGACGAAGCGACAGCAAGGGATTTGATTGAAGGCTTCCCGCTTATTCTTGAAGGTGAAAGTGTGGTCGTGCGCGGGCCATACTACTACTATGGCGAGCCAAATTACATCATAGATATAACAAAAGACGGGCAGCCGACGGGGTACCTGATTCTCATTAACGGCACCACACACCAGATGGTGGCCAGCCAGCGCGCAGCGTTCCAGATGCTAAAGGCGGGTTTCCTGGCCGACATGATAGAAAGTAAGCCCCTCTACCAGGACGTTGACGCCTCCAAACTAAAAGAGGAAGCAGACAAGACCTACATCCCTCCACTGCAGATATTTTTGGAAAACCTCTCTGTAAATGCAGAAGAGGGAAAAGTGCTCGAGCAGTTGCATGTGCAAAAGCCGGATTTCGAAACCGCAAGGGAGCTGGCCCAGCATTATATCCAGGCATTTGCGCTTCTGCGGAACATCGAGCGAGTTGTTCCTCAAGAAGAGGCAAAGGACCTCACGCACGGTTTCTCAGAAAATATTCTCTACCTTGAGGCATACGGCAGGGCCATAAAGGGCCTCTCTGCGGATGAATATTTCGAGTCAAGGAGGAGCCAGTACCGCGGGCGCAGCCTGAACAGGCTTCCACTCATGCAGGACCTCGCAGACAAGGGGCTAAATCCCTCGAAGGCCCAGGTGGTGCACGACCTGACAAGCGATTTGATATACGACAACACGTTCCTCTGGCATATGGACAAAATCGAGAACCCAAACCTCTTCGCGAGGCTTGCATTTAAGGAAGGGACCTATACTCCACCAGAGTTGAATAATAAGAGCGAATAACGTTTTACTTCTCAAGCTTCTTTGAAATCGATTCCTCGTATTCGCGCTTGAGGTCAGAAACTTCCCTTGCCTTCTTGTGAAGGGAGAGGAGGTTTTTGATTTTGCTTTCGGTGGCATCGATTTTCGCATCAGTGCCCCTCCAGAAGTCTTTGATTCTCGAGAGAATGGATTTTTCCTGCTTGGGTTCAAGAAGGAGGTCTGTTTCTTCCTGGACAGCAGCGGGTGCCA
>JAHJSX010000128.1 GCA_018830205.1 archaeon
CAGCCCCTTGCGGACCGCAGCTCAAAGGAGCTAAAGCACGCGGTTGACGAGCTGAAGGATATCTGCCTTTCAATGGGCGGGGATATCGCGGGCATCAGCGAGAACCACCTGATAATGACTCCTCCGAACGTTAAAATCGAAAGGACCCCGGATACGCGCGATGAAAAATTCGCCGCGACCATGGCAAGGGCCCACAAGGACTAGTTTTTATGCAGCTGCTCTGTCCCGTCTGTGATGCGGCCGGGCTTGAACTGACCACCAACAGCCACGAGATAGCGTATTTTGGGGAGATCATGGAGACCATGACGAAGTGCCAGAAGTGCGGCTACCGGCACGTTGACGTTATGGTTTTGGGGGAGAAGGAGCCCTCAAGGTACACATTCAAGGCCGAGGGTACCGAGGACTTGAATGTAAGGGTGGTGCGCTCAGGCAAATCAACGGTCGAGATAAAGGAGCTTGGCGTGAAGATTACGCCGGGGCCGGCAAACGAGGGCTACATCTCGAATGTCGAGGGCGTCTTAACAAGAATCGAGGACATTGTTTTTATGCAGAAGGATTCTGAGCGTAAAAGGGCGCTTTTGGAAAAAATAAAAAAGGCAAAAGAGGGGAAGTTTGCGTTCAATCTGAAAATCACAGACCCGAGCGGGAACAGCGCGATATTATCAGACAGGGCAAAGAAAGAGGGGATTTAGGAATCCCGCAACTTTTTCATTATTTCTTTTCAGGGAAACGATAGAGAAGATTTATAAGCATAATTTCCAAAACATACTGTGCTATACTAAATAAAAAAAGGTGATAATGAATGCTTAAACCCCATGGCACATGCAAACTTTGCAAGTCAAGCGCATTTCTTAATTTTGCCGGCCTTTGCAAGAGATGCAATAAAAAAGAAGAAAGCGTTGAGATAAAAGGGAAAGTTGCTGAAACACAGAAAAAGGCCTTAGAAGCACGAAAAGAAATGGAAGAGCAGCAAAAGGTTGAACTCGAAGAAACGCCGGCTTTGGAAGAAACGAGTGATGAAGCCGATGATAAGAAAAAAGAGGATGAAAAGGGCTCTAAATAATAAAACCTCTTTTTGTGATCCACGGATATAGGTCAACGAAAAGATATTTTACTTGAAGCCCAATGTAAGACCAATGGCATATATTGAGTTTTTAGGATTCGCTGCCGGATTTTTTACTACGCTGGCCTTTTTGCCCCAGGTTATTAAGATATATAGGACTAAATCCACCAAGGACATCTCAGCGGGCATGTTTTTTATTCTTACACTTGGACTTTCGTTGTGGATAATATATGGAGCCAGCATTGGTTCACTCCCAATAATCATTGCAAACACGGCAACAGTGTTGATTGTTTTTATCATTATTATATTCAAGCTAAAATACGGTTAGGCCGTTCCCGCAACTTTTTTATGTTTTTTAATTGATTTAGGACTTGAATATGAAGGTAAGAGAGATAAACGAAAGGGAAAAGGAGATAATCGGGAAGCTGAACGTTGAGTTCGGCGTCGATATATTTGATATCCTCAAAGGCATGAAAATCATTGTCTCAGGGCGCCGGGAGGTGTCCGCGGTCGCGCCTGATGCCTACAGGGCCCTAAAAAGCATGGAGCGCGACCCGTATTCGGCGGGCCTGCGCCTTGGCAAGATAAAAAAGGAGAAGTTCGATTTGGCCCTTGAAGGGGCGGCAATCATAGCCCCGCATTCCCCCAAGAAAGTCGTCCTTGACCAGAAGCAGGAACAGTTAGTTTTATATGGGGGGGACGTTAGGAGTAAGACCGCTATAAAAAAGAGCGGGCTTCAAGACGGCGAGCGGTGCTTTTTAGTCAACGAAAATATGGAAAATATAGCAATAGGAAGAATTGAAAACGATAAAATTATCAATGTAAGAGATAGAGGACACTACCTAAGGAGCGGAAGATAATGGTTTTGGAAACAGGCGATTTTGTAAGAATAAACTACACAGGCAAGATAAAGGAATCGGGAGAGGTATTTGACACAACGCTTGAGAAAGTGGCAAAGGACAGCGAAATCTATGATGAGAAGGTCAAGTTCAAGCCGGCCCCAATGGTCATAGGCGCGGGGCACGCGATAAAGGGGCTTGACGAAGGACTTTTGAAGATGGAAGTGGGCGAGAAAAAGAAATTCGATATCTCCCCTGAGAAGGGTTACGGCGCAAGGGACCCAAATCTTGTGAAGGTCGTCCCGCTAAAGGAGTTCAAGAAGCAGGGCCTGAGGCCCGTTCCAGGAATGAGGTTTGAAGCCGATGGAAGAGTAGGAAAGGTCCAGAGCGTTGGCGGAGGGCGTGTCAGGATTGACTTCAACTACGGCCTTGCAGGCCGCGCCCTTGATTATGAGGTCACGGTCGAGGAAAAGATAAACAAGACAGAAGAAAAAATCAGGCTCCTTTTGGAATACCATTTCCCATACGCGGAACCAAACGACCATGAGATAAAGATGACAGGAAAGAAGGCCACAATCACCCTTGCAGAGCTTGTGAAAATCAAAAAGGAAGCCATCATAGGCAAGCACACCGCCACAATGGACATATTCAAGTTTTTAGACGCAGTGGACGGCGTAGAATTCGTGGAGGCCTTCAAAAGGCCACAAAAAGCGCCAAAGAAGGAAACTGCCAAGCCGCCAGCCAAAAAGGCGAAGCCGAAAAAGAGCTAAAGCTTCTTGAGGCTTACGAGCACAAGGTTTTGCCCTTTCTCGCAGTTGATTTTTCCAACGGAATCCACTATTTTGCATGGGTCTCCGAGAGTAAGCCCCTCAGGTTTGCAGTGTTTCATGTTTTTGCATAATAGGTTGTCGCAGGTTACGGGCTCAAAATTGATTTTTGACCCGGGGTAGACCTTCCGCCGGTCAATGGCAGCAGGCATGTCGCATTCCGTTACCTCAACGACTGTGGCACGACCTGCTATCAAGCACTCGTGCTCTTTGTCGCGGACACCTGTTACCCGGTATCTTTTCCCGCGCTCAAGGTTTACGCAGGCTTTAGCAATCTTGCAAGTACGGCATTCGTCCGCTTCCCCGTAGTTTACAAACTCATAGCCGACTTTTGCCAGCTTTGAGTCAACAAGTGTGAGTTTCATCGAATCACTTCGGTTTCATGCGCCAATTTTTGCGCGCTTTCCCTGTCAAGAGGTTTGTGTTCAAGGATTGTGTACCTGTGGGACCTTATCTCGCCTGCCTTCAAAAGCGCATTTACAATTATATCCTCTCCAAGCCCAATCTCTTTTGCGTTTGTGGGGGCGCCAATCCGCGCCAAGGCATCCCTTATCATGCGCCAGTCGCCTCCATGCAGATGCATCATCATGATGGTCCCAAGCCCGCACTGCTCGCCGTGCAGAGCGCCTCCTGGTGCGATTATGTCAAGGGCATGGCTGAACTTGTGCTCAGAGCCGCTTGCAGGCCTTGAGGAGCCTGCTATGCTCATGGCAACGCCTGATGAGATAAGTGCCTTTACAACCTTTCTCGTGCCCTCGTCGGTGCGCTCTGCAACCACGTCGCAGGAGTCCATTATTATCTTTGCAGTCATTCTTGAAAGGGCAATCGAGTACTCGCTTACCTCTTCGCCTTTTACCTTCTGCGCAAGCTCCCAGTCCATTGTCGATGTGTACTTGGATATTATGTCCCCGCACCCGCTTGCGTACAGGCGGTATGGGGAATTTTTTATAATCTCGATGTCGGCGAGCACGCCGAATGGTGAGTGGGCCTCAATTGAGACAGAACCGCTCTCCGCTTTTATGGAGGCCCGGGATGACGCTATGCCGTCATGTGAGGCAGCTGTTGGGATGCTCAAGAACTCAAGGTGGCTGTTTTTGCTTGCAAGCTTTGCGACGTCAATCGCCTTTCCGCCCCCGACGCCTATTACAAAGTCGCAGTCTTTGGCCGAGGCTGTGATTCTCTCGACCTCGCTTTTTGTTGCATCGCTTATCAGCTCAACTCGAGTATCGTGGCGTTCGCGGAGCACATCATCGCACTTTTTCCCGGCGATTTCAAAAGTAGTCTCATCCGCCACAATGAGCGCCACGCCGGCTAGTTTCAGCTCTTCGAGCAGGATATTGAGTTCAGAGATTGCGCCGCTTCCTACCAGCACTGCCCTTGGGAGGCCCATGAACTTGGACTTGAATTCCATGGGCATATTATCGACACAAACTTTTATGTATCTTTCCTTTGAAGAATGCCTTATGGCATCATATACTCCTCAAGACTACCTGGTTTATTTCGCGATACTCCTCGTTATACTCTGGTTCTTTTCAAATATCGTCTTCAAGCGAATTGAATTTGACGACAAGTTCCTCATAATTGCCGTGCCGTATTTTATGTTCGGCCTCGCGCTTCGGATGCTCGCGGATGTCGGTGTTGTCGAGCGAAGCAAGCTCTGGAATATCACGCCGGGGGTGCACGTTGTTACGCTTGTCGCAGGAATTATCGGCATTGGCATTGGGCTATTAATCCATAAGAAATATGGAAGTGAGTACTGGAAGTTCCCGGTAGTCGCAGGCACCATTCTTGCTCTCATCACCAATTACCATCTTGCCATACATATCAACCACCCCCTGCGAATCCTTTACCCATTCGTGCTTGCTGTGGCAATCACAGGCGTGATATATCTTGCATCCGGGGCTTCAAAGAGAACGGAAATATTCAAAATGCCGGGCAACATTGCCATAATATTCGCGCACATGCTTGACGGCTCTGCAACGTTCATCGGGATTGAGTACTACCATTTTGTAGAGGAGCACCTGCTCCCTGACATCCTGATTGGGCTTGCCGGGAGCGCGCTTGTAATGATTCCGCTTAAAATCGTTGTGGTTTTGCCGATACTTTACATCGTTGAGAAGTGGAGGGTTGAGGAGGGTGCGGATAAGACGCAGGAATATTTGATATTGAAGTTCGTCCTGTTCGTACTTGGCTTTGGGCCGGGACTGCGGGACGCAATACTTCCGGGGACGTTGATGTAAGATGAAGCATGGAATTTTTTTATTAATTCTTGTTTTATGCGGGTGTGCAAAGGCGCCTGTTTCAGTTGAAACGGTGGTGCTAGATGTCGAGCCCGTAATCGACTATTATTCACTTGGGGGATACACGGGTGAGGGGGGCGAGGCCTTTTTGGCTGTGTCCGGTGACACAGGCGATGTCAG
>JAHJSX010000129.1 GCA_018830205.1 archaeon
CCAGCAGGGCCAGCGCCGATTATAATGACGTCGTATTTCATTCAATACCCTCAAAAGGTGCGGCCCTTTTAGTATTTTAATGTTTGGTTAGGCCCGGCTTTGCTACTAAAGTCTCACTTTTTTCTTACTTTAGTAGCAAGGCCGTTATCCTTTATCCTTTTAAGCAGTTTGCTCCCTCTCAAGTAGACTCCGGGAACAACAAAACACAAGTGCGGTATAAGCACGTTTGGAATCGGTTTCCAGTGCAATATAAGGACACCTATTGGCCAGACTAAAACTCCAATAATTATTAAAATGGTTCCAGTTTTTTCCCTGTCCACTTAAATCGCCTATTTTATATAATCGGCATTATTTTTTTCTAAGCCCATATATTGCAGCCGGCAGCATCGCAAACAAAAGCACTGCAGTTGGCCCGCAGGCGCCCTTTTCAGACCCACCATGTCCGTCTTCTTCTTTCCCCAGCGTGTGAATACCTTTTGCATGTGATGCGGCCCATGCCTGGTCTTTGTCCTCGTGGCACCTCAGGCACACGTATTCAAGCGTCAGGTAGCCATTTGCCGCCTTGCCGTCTTTCGTGAACATCTCTGCGTCTGGGTCTGTGTTAATCGTGAATATATGTGTGGCAGCATCAGCTTCGTACTCACCTACATTTATAGCAACTTTTGTTACCTTTGGCATATGGCAGTCAGTACAGAAGAAATCCTCCTTAGCTTCCTGCATGACACTGCCTTCGAATTCCCAGGACTCTTCTTGGTGGCAGCGGAATGTGCATGTTCTATCAATGCCAGGCTTTCCTTCTGGATTTGTTGCCCCGTTGTGAACCGGCTTATGAGGGAAATGGCAGGAGGTGCATACCAGGAAAGGCTTCCCACCATTTTCAAGCTCTGCGTACTGCTGATACGGCAGGATGAATCCATCCCCAGCATGGATTACTGAGGTGTCTGGACCTGTGACATGGCACATCTTGCAAAACTCAACCGTTTTGTTCACATCGATAGCCACACCTATGCCTCCGCTTAGTTCAATATGCCTGCTCCCTGGACCATGGCAGGCTTCGCATTGAATCCCGCGAAACGTCCAGTCACCCTCAATGCCAGAAAGGTTAAGGTGGTCCCTATCATAGGTTGAGCCAGTGTTGTGGCATTTTGTACAGTCGTATTTTTTTTCCTCCCCTGGGTGATAGGCGCTCCATGAGCCGTCCTGCCAGTTGTACTGGTTTTCTTCAAGCGGGGTGCCATCCTTTTTATTTGTAATTATAAAACCGTCTCTTCCAATGTAAATGGACTTCCATCCCCAGCCGCCTATCACATAGAGGATGTCGTTCCAATCGTATCCTGTAGGAAGCGGCATATCTGCCCTGAGCTTTAGTGCCTCATCCGGCGTCATCAGCTTGTATGCATGACCCGTCTTTGACCAGTCCTCATATTCCTGCTGGTGGCACATCTTGCAGGTTTCAGCGCCAACATAAGTTGAATTGGCATCTGGTTTGTGAACAGGTGCCTTTTCGCTGCCAATAACGTATTCAACGCCGGACACCGGTGCCAAAACAACTCCCAGGATAAAAAGTCCTATAAGCGCTTTTAATAAGGGGTTCTCCATTCCTTCATATCTCCAGATATTTATTTCCTTGCGTCTATATACAAATACTTTTACTTAAAAAAAGTTTTCGGGTGCAAAACAGTAAACTACTTATTTTCAAACGCCCATACTTCGCCGAAGACAAATTAACGATGTTTGAGTAATGGAGGTACTATAATGATTGGCGTAGGTCCGCAGGAATGGTTGGTAATACTGGCAATAATCATGCTGCTCTTCGGGGCATCAAAGATACCGGAGCTGGCCCGCTCCGTTGGCAAGGCAAAGGGCGAGTTTAAAAAGGGCATTGAAGAAGGCGAGCAGGAAGAAGCAGAAGAAAAGCCAAAAGAAAAAGCCAAAGAAGAACCAGCACAAGAGTCCAAAAAAGAAGAGGAACCCGCTGGCGAGTAGGTGAAATTGAGATGGCTTTTGTAGGCGGTCAGGAACTGCTTGTAATATTGACCGTTGCCCTAATCTTATTCGGGCCCAAGAAGCTTCCAGAGCTTGCGAGGTCTTTCGGGCAGGCCGTGGCCGAGTTCAACAAGGCAAAAAACGAGTTTTCACAAGAAGGCTTCAAAAAGCTAGTTGAGGAGGAAACCAAAGTAAAACCAGAGCCGTCGAAAGAGGCAAAACCCAAACCAGAAGAAAAGCCTACAAAATCAAAAAGACATACTCCGCAAAGCGGAGTAGAGGAATTCGAGAAGCGAAGAGACGAGAATGACTAAGGTACCTCGACTGACATGTTAATCGCTATCTCCGCGATATCTGTGCTGTAGCCCGAAATCCTTTCTATGCTGTCCAGAATCTTTTTTTCAATAAGGGAAGACTGCACGTCTTTTTTACTCTCAAAGAGCTGGTTTGAAAGTCTTGCGTGCTCTTTATCTATCTCTTTATCCTCTATGAAGACCCTGTCAAGAAGCTTTTGGTCCTGGTTGAACATTGCAGAAACTGCGTCATCATAAACACCCAAAACCCTTGTTGCAAGACGGGAGAATTCCCCCATATCAGGCTTCTTTTCAATTTCTGCCAGTTTTATGTAGTTCGCAAGGATGCCCTCAAGGTGGTCTGCAATACGCTCGAAGCTTTTTACAACGATTCGAAACCCGAGGCTGTCCCTCTGGTGGGTTATCCCGAGCTTATCCGAGACCTCCTGATATCGCGCAGCGCTTTTAAGCTGTCTTACAACAAGGAAATACAGCCGGTCTATTTCACGCTCCCGATAAATGACGTCCCTTGCAAGGTCCAGGTTTCCCTCATCAAAGGCCCTCACCAGGTCGGTTAGCATTGACTTGTTTATTATATGCATCCGCTTCAGGACTTCTACGGTTGGCATCCTCTTGTGGTCGAGCAGTATTTCCATTGTCATACTGTTCCCGATGTCCTCGACTATTTCCACCCCTATCAGGAACTTGAGGATTTTCCTGATGCCCTTTTTGTAGTCCAGGTTGTCCTCCCCGTTAAGCTTGATTTCTATTGTGTCAAATCCCACTAGGTAGTACGCTATTATAAGGCGCTCCAGAGCGTCAATGGAGGGTACATCCGTTACATCAATCGATATCTTTTTTGGGCCCCGCTCAACGACACCAGGCTCGATTATTATAGACCCCTCCTGCTCTATGACGACCACAGAGTCCCCCTTCGAAAGCCCGCTTTTTTTCACCCACTTTTTAGGGAGGGAAACCACGTACGTGGACCCGCCAGTCATGTACAATTTTCGCGTTTCCATGGTAATCTCCTTATTTTATATATTTTCTATATACTCTATATATTATTTGGAGAAACTATATAAATACTTTTCGCTTAACGTGTCATCGTAAACGATAAGGAGAAAAAGAAAATGAAATGCGACAAATGTAGAAAAGAGATAAGAATGGAGGCCATAATGGTCGATTTCGGAATTTATCATCCGACATGCACCAGCATGCGCCCCCTAAGAGGTAAAATTGCAGATGCAATGGAAAAGGACATATTTATACCTCTAAAGAACAATATTATTAGTATTATAAATAACCGGGGGAAGGTGACAGTATGAACACGAAATTAGGAATTTTGTTGATTCTTCTGATTACATCCGTTTTTGCTGGATGTACAGGAGAAGGAAGCGATACAAGCAC
>JAHJSX010000130.1 GCA_018830205.1 archaeon
TAAA
Organism: archaeon; assembly: GCA_018830205.1. Taxonomy (GTDB): domain Archaea; phylum Hydrothermarchaeota; class Hydrothermarchaeia; order Hydrothermarchaeales; family Hydrothermarchaeaceae; genus JAHJSX01. Next base: position 5 of record JAHJSX010000130.1, read on the forward strand.
GGCCCTCGATGAATCTGTAAAATCCCTTGACGCGACTGTGCAGATACACCTGCATACGCCAAAGGCCTCGAAACTCCCGTTTGCAACAAAGAACATAGATGTTCTAACCGGGGAGTTCGCAGGCAACCCCAAGAATATGGACTTTATTTCAAAGAAGGAACTTGATGCGCATGACAAGTTCATAAGGGCGGGAATAACACGAACTGACATTGACCATATCTTTGCAGCGCATCTCGTTGGTGGTGTAACACCAAAAGATGTTGACCTTGTTGACAGCGTTGATTCTATAAAGAAAATATACAGCCAGGCAAAAGAGCGATTTGGGGACAGGATGACATTCGCAGGCCCTGACTGCGGTGTTGGTGCATGGCCCTCGCAAGAGGTCGCGAGCCTCCTTTTGAAAAGGACAGTTGAAGCAGTTCGTTAATGATTAATCAGGGATTTCAATATTTTTTGATGACGTAAATTAAGATAAGTATTATGAACTCGTGGAATGCATACTACTTTACTTGCATCTCCTCGAGTTCCCCCTCCCCCCATTTTTCAATCCACTCAAAATCACATGTTGACTAGCCTGCTGTTTGAATGATTTTTTGTGTCTTTACTGTGCGACAAAAATTTTCATCGAAGATGGAAATTTTTGGAGAACAGATATTACTTTTCCCGTGCTCGCTATAGGGTTTTATATCCTATTAAGTGGATAATATTACCAGGTGATGCAAATGGAACTTGACGAAATAATTCGGACGATTGCAAACGAAAGCGACCTTGATGCAGGGGAGCTTGAAAACAGGATTTTGGAAAAACAGAGTGAACTTGGAGGGCTTGTAACGCAGGAAGGTGCGGCCCACATAGTTGCCAATGAAATTGGTATAAACCTTTCAAGAGGCGCGTCAGACGCGCCCGTTTTGAAAATTGAAAATATAATCCCTGGCCAAAACAGCGTGGACATTGTCGGCAGGGTTTCAAGGATTTTCCCAACAAGGGAATTTGACAAAAAAGACGGCTCAAAGGGCAGGGTTTGCAGTATTATATTATTAGATAATACAGGATCCATCAGGGTGGTCTTTTGGGACGAAGACGTAACACTCATAGAGGACGGGAAGATAGAAGAGGGAAAACTTCTCAAGATTCGTGGAGGCTACTCTAAGGAGAGCCAAAAAGGCGAACCTGAAGTCCATCTTGGGATGAAGGCAAGGATTATTCCAGAACCAAAAGACGCAGACGAAGAAGACTTTCCACGGGCACAGAAAAGAGACAGAAAAATAGCCGAACTGAAAGAAGAGGGCGGCAGCGTTGATGTTGTCTTTAAGGTTATTAGAATTTATGAACCAAGAGAATTTGACAGAAGCGATAAAACAAAAGGAAAAGTCGTAAATCTTGTAATAGGCGATGAAACCGGCACAGCAAAGCTTGTCCTCTGGGACAAAGACGTAGAACTCATAGAAAGGTCTTTGATAAAAGAGGGGTCCACAATCAAGGTTGAAAAAGGATATGTGAAGGTTAAGTGGACTGATGACGGCAGAATCAATGAGTCAGAGCTCAACGTGGGAAGATATGGCGATATAATCTTAAATCCTAGCGAAAAGGTCAAAGAACTGAAAACAAATGCGTCAAGTGCTCCCAGAAAATACATCAAAGACCTCCAGGAAGGGGATGTAGCTGAAATTCGGGGGGCGCTTGTTGATATCTACGATAACATAAGAATCTTCGACAGAGCGGACACAAAAGGCATGGTCGTAAACGCCATTATAGATGACGGCACTGCAAACATACGCGCAGCATTCTACGATAAAACGGCTGAAAAGTTGATGGACATGCCTGTTCAAAGGGTTCTTGACGGAGGGATTTCAGACGATATTTCAAAAAGAATCATTGAAATTCTTGGCAGGGAAGTCACTGCTCTTGTAAGGGTCAAATACAGCGATTTTTCCGGCCAGAACGAACTGGTCGTACAAGATATAAATTTAACTCCTGATCCAAAAAAGGAGGCCAAAACCTTAATTGAAGAGGTAAACGGCGCAAAACAACAGCATGAGGTGTAAAAAAATGGAACTTGAAGAACTACCAAACATTGGAGCAACAACAGCAGAGAAACTAAGAGATGGAGGATTCAACAGCATTGAATCGATAGCAGTTGCAAATCCCGCAGAAATAAAAGAAATCGGTGGAATAGGCGAGGCAGTTGCAGCCAAGATAATCAACGCTGCAAGAGACTCAATGGAAATGAGATTCATGACAGGTACCGAGGTCCTTGAAAAAAGAAAGACCATGAAAAAAATCCCTACCAGCAGCAGCGCACTTGATGAGCTTTTGGGCGGGGGTATTGAGTCCCAAGCGATAACTGAGTTTTTTGGTGAATTTGGTTCAGGAAAGACGCAAATTGGCCACCAGCTAGCTGTAAACATCCAGATACCTGATGAAGAAACCGGGATTGGAAAATCAGTGATTTACCTCGACACCGAGAATACCTTCAGGCCAGAAAGGATAATCCAAATAGCAGAGGGGGCAGGCATGGACCCCGAGTCAGTTTTGGAGAATACGATAGTGGCAAGGGCATACAACAGCGACCATCAGATGGTAATAATAGATCGTGTAGAGAGCGTCATAAAGGAGAAAAATGTGGGCCTTATTGTCGTGGATTCTCTGACATCCCATTTCAGGGCAGACTACACTGGCAGGGGGATGCTTGCAGACAGGCAGCAGAAGCTCAACAGGCACATGCACGACCTCCAGAAGCTTTCTGACATGCATAATCTTGCGGTCGTTGTCACAAACCAGGTGATGGCAAGACCTGACTTCTTTTTCGGAGACCCGACAACCTCAATTGGCGGGCATATAGTTGGACACTCCTCTACGTTCAGGTTGTACCTTCGGAAGTCAAAAGGCGGCAAGAGAGTTGCAAGGCTTATTGACTCGCCAAGCCTTCCAGACGGAGAAGCAATCTTCTCAGTCGTGAAAGAAGGAATAAGAGATTAAGGAAAATCAAGCGGGTCAGGCGGGCTTGAATTTATATCCATAATGGATTAGTCCCGCTTCCCCGTCTTCCTGTATTTTTCTGAAAACGCTTTTTACTTTCATTCCGATTTTTACTTCTTCTATTTCGCAGTCCACTATCTGGGTTGTGAGCCTTGGGCCCTCTGGCATTTTAACTATTGCCAATACATAAGGGATTTGACCTTCAAAGCCGTCCATAGGGGTATGGATAACCGTGTATGTTTCGATTTTTCCCCGTCCTTCCAGTTTAAAATCTTCAAGTTTGGAAAGTCTTCTGCACTTCGGGCAGAAGTGCCTTGGTGGGAAGTGAATTTCCTTGCAGTTTGCGCACTTGGTGCCTATGAGGTTGTACCTGCTTTTCAGGTTTCTCCAGAATCTTGGTATGTTGCTGCCCATCTTTTATCCCTTCTCATATGTATGAACTACAGCGGTTCCCCCAGAACCGCCAACATTGTGTGTAAGCCCTATATCGGCGTCTGTCTGTCTGCCTTTTGCCTCGCCTCTTAGCTGAAGTGTAATTTCCACGGCCTGGGCAACACCTGTGGCCCCCACAGGATGGCCTTTCGCCTTTAGACCGCCTGAAGTGTTGACAGGTATCTTACCGCCTATTTGAGTAATGCCATCTTCGGTTGCCTTGCCGCCCGCGCCTATTTCAACAAAGCCAAGCCCTTCAATGCCCAGAATCTCGCCAATGGTAAAAGCGTCGTGAACTTCGGCTACCTGAATGTCTTTTGGCCCCAGGCCTGCACGCTTGTAAGCTTCCCTGGAAGCGTTTATGGTTGAATCTACGACAGATAATCGTTTCCTGCTATGCAGGGAGATTGTACCTGAAGCCTGCCCGCTTCCAGTTATGTAGACAGGCGAATCGGTGAATTCCTTTGCACGTTTCTCAGATGCCAGTATCACGCAGGCGGCGCCGTCTGTTATGGGTGAGCAGTCCAAAAGCCTAAGGGGGTCGGCCACCATGGGGGAATTTAGTACATCATCAACAGTGATTTCAAAAGGATACTGGGCATAGGGGTTGTGCCTTGCGTTGGCATGATTTTTCACTGCAACCATCGCCATCTGTTCTCTTGTTGTCCCGAATTCTTCCATATGTTTTCTTGCCATCATGGCATAAAGGCCAGGGAAAGTAGTGCCCAGAAATGTCTCCCATTCAGAATCAGCTGCTGTGGCCAGCGTGTGAGTGGTCTGGCCGGTTAGAACATCTGTCATTTTTTCAACCCCTCCTGCAACGACTACGTCATGGAATCCTGATAGTATTGACATAATCCCCTGGCGAAGCGCAAGTCCTCCAGAAGCGCATGCGGCCTCTATTCTTGTAGATGGCAGAGGATTTAGGCCTGCGTGGTCGGCTATTAGTCCAGATACGTGCTCCTGGTCAACGAATCTTCCGCCAGACATGTTGCCAACGAATATTGCCTCCAGGTCTTTGCCTTCGATGTTTGCGTCTTTGAGGGCGTTTATGCCTGCTTCAACAAATATCTGGCTAAATGAGGAGTCCCATAGTTCCCCAAATTTTGTAAGCCCGACGCCTATAATTGCAACCTTCATTTTTTACTCCTTCTTTATCTTTCTTCTCATTTTGATATAACCAGAATAATCAACATATTTCTTGTCCTTTATGAAGTCCTCGACTATTGGGGCTCTTTTTCTTTTTTCAGCGATTCCATCTTCAACAACAACACTGAACGAGTCGCTTCCTGCTCCTGAGCCAAAGGATGTTAGGAGAATCCTCTCCCCGGGTTTTGCGATGTCAAGCACTTTTGCAAGCCCCAGCGGCGATGAGCCGGAATAAGTGTTTCCAATTCTGTCCACGAGTATGCCATCTTCAATCTGCTCTTTTGAAAATCCAAGTGTTTTAGCGACGTTTCTTGGGAATTTTCCATTTGGCTGGTGGAAAACTGCATAGTCGAAGTCTTCGGGTTTTAAGTCAAGCTTCTTCATAAGCCCCTCTGAAGCGCTTTGAACATGTTTGAAGTACGCCGGAGCCCCGGTGAACCTGCCCCCGTGCCTTGGGTATGCCTGGCCCTCTTTCCTCCAGAAATCTGGTGTATCTGTTGTGTAAGAATAAGTGCCCTCAAATTTTGCTATTGGGTTTTCTTTTCCAATGATATATGCAACCCCGCCTGATGCTGCAGTGTATTCAAGTGCGTCGCCTGGCGCGCCTTGGGCAGTGTCCGCGCCAATCGCCATCCCAAACTCTATCATGTTTGATGCCGTAAGCCCCATGCATGTCTGCATCCCCGCAGTTCCTGCCTTGCATGCGAATTCATAGTCAGCGGCTGTTAGTTCCGGTGTGGCCTCTATTGCCTCGGCAACTATGGTGGCAGTGGGCTTGACTGTATATGGGTGGCTTTCTGACCCAACGTAAATCGCGCCAATTCTTTCCGGGGCGATGTCTGCCATTTTAACGGCGTTTCTTGCGGCCTCTACTGAGATTGTGGTGGTGTCTTCATCAAAACCAGCGACTGCCTTCTCTTTTATTAAAAGCCCTTTTTTGATGGTTTTGGGGTTCGCGCCCCACACTTTCGCTATTTCTTCGACTTTTATCCTGTACCGGGGTATGTACACTCCGTATCCGACAATCCCAACATCCATCAAATCACACCTCAATTCATATTATTCCTCAGTGCTTTTATGAGGGCTTCATCGCCCTCAATCCCTGATAAAATTACCGGTATCTTCTCTTTCTCTGCTATCATGATTCCAAGGGGGTCTACCTCCTTTAGTCCGTGCAGTATTACAAGCCCCGGCTTTATGGGGGATACGCGTATTGCAACAAAAGGAGAGCGCCCGCACGAGACCCTTGTGAAGATCAGTGCTCGCTCTGATGTAAGGCCATATATCCTTAAAAACTCATCAGAAGACAGCTCAAGTATCGCTCTTGGGCTGTCGAGGGCCGTATAGCCGTAAATATCTTTTTTTAAAAGGCTCTCGTTGGCAATAGGGGTCCCTTCTACAATATTGCATACTTCCTCTGCACTAATTGGGAAAGCAAACTCCCTCATATCTATCACAGCCCCGGTCATTGCCCCTCCGTCCAGAAGTCTCTCATATCCTCTTACGATCTGCGAACCTCTGCTGACGTCAACATCAATTAGCGCAGCTACAAACTTTCTTACAAGTTCAGAACCAGGGGACTTGCGCCTTCCGCTTTCATAATCACTTATTACAGATGGTGATACTCCAAGCCTTGACGCAAGGTCGCCTTGAGATACCCCAAACACGTTTCTCCATTTCTTTATGGTCTTGGCAGGACTCGCTGAAATGACTATTTCCCCTGCCATCCTTATTGAGAGTATGTGCCTTGCGTCCAAGATATCACCATTCCAAGGTTTTTCGTTTCCGTATATAATATTTTCGTTGAATATCTAACTCCCTTTCGACTATTGACGAACAACATGAAACGTGGCTAAAAGCATAAATATTTAAACGAATGAAATTTTTCGCCTGAAAGGAAAATTTCAGGCGTTTAAATTTGGGGCCGTGGGCTAGCATGGCGATACTCGTGGCTTCGGGAGTCACGGACCCCGGTTCAAATCCGGGCGGCCCCATTCAAACCCTTTACTCGCCGTACGCTTTCGCTTCGGCTCGCAAAGGTCTTGACCCCAAAATAAAATATTTTCCGTCAACGCTTTTTTCAAAAGGGTTGGTCTTGACCCCAAATTTTCTTTTCCCCGTGGTTTTTGTGAAGCAAAAAGGCTGAGTGGATGATTTCTCGTGTCTTGGACCCTATTCAGTTCGCCTGTGGCGAACTGAATTTGAAATTTAAAAAAAATAATAAGACGAAAATTTTTGGCGATTAAAGACTAGAAGTTTCGGGTCCCCGGCACCGAATGATTAACCGTCTAAAAAGGCGTTTTCGCATTCCTCGCAGCAGAAATCCCTGTTAGAAGCAACAGGAGTGCTGCACCTTATGCACTTCGACTTTCCATTCCAATCTATAGGTGTAGAACCGATTGACATATGCTTCCCCAATATATTTAATACCTCTTTTCCATGGTTATATATATTTCGGTTTGTCCCATGATAACATAGTAAAATGTTTTAAAATGTTAGTTAGTTTTGAATTTAGATTCCCGTATATTCACAATATTTATAAAGGTCGGGAAATATCTGATACTTCTTTCGTCACAAAGGAGAATAAAATGAAAAAGAGTAAGTCTACGAATCCAAAAATGTTGGAATTGATAAAAGAATCAACAATGAAAGCGTATGATGAAGACGCCCCCATATGGAGGGACGTGGCTAAAAGGCTCCTTCGCAGAAAAAGCAGGGCAGAGATAAACATCTCAAGGATAGCCAGGTATACCAAGAAGAATGACATTGTCCTGGTTCCCGGAAAACTGCTTGGCTCTGGCAGCATTAGCCATCCTGTGACAGTGGGAGCAATTGGATTTTCAAATGTGGCAAAAGAGAAACTGACATCTGCTGGAGGGAAATATATGAGCATTAAAGAGCTGATGTCAAAGGTCCCGAAGGGAACTGACGTCAAGATTATGGAGTGATATGCGTGAAAATAGTAGATGCAAGCGGCATTTTGATGGGACGTATGGCCTCATACGTTGCAGAGGAGCTACTAAAAGGCGAAGAGGTCTCTATAATAAATGCTGAAGAGTGCGTAATTTCTGGAGACAGGCGAACAGTGTTTGACAAGTACCTGGAAAGGAGGCACAGAAGCAGTATCGTTAATCCTGCCAGACACGGACCGTTCTTCCCCAGAGGTCCTGAGGGCATAATAAAAAGGGCCATACGTGGCATGATCCCTTATAAAAAAGCAAAGGGCAAAGAGGCACTGAAAAGACTCAGGGTTTATATAGGAGTTCCGCTGGAGTTGGAAGGGAAGCCAACAGAAGATGCAAACATCAAGGATGTTGGTACGCTCAAAATCCCGAAATACATCAAGCTTAAAGAACTCAGCACAATGCTGGGTGCTAAGATTTGAGGAATGTAAATGAAAGCTAAAGCTAAAGTTATTCAAGCGTCAGGAAAAAGAAAAACTGCAATTGCGAGGGCAACCCTTAGAAAAGGAACAGGAAAAGTTCGAATTAACAAGAAAGCCCTTGAAGTCATGGAGCCAGAAATGGCAAAGCTAAAGATTATGGAGCCCTTGCTGGTTGCCGAAGAGGTCGCCAAGAAAGTTGACATTGATGTCAATGTAATAGGTGGGGGCTTCATGGGCCAGGCTGAGGCTGCAAGAATCGCAATAGGCAACGCCCTTTTAAATTTTGCGGGGGACGAAAAATTGCAGGAAAAATTCTTTGAATATGACAAAAGCATAATCAAAGGAGACCACAGGCGGAAAGAGACCAAGAAGGTCGGAGGCCGAGGCGCGAGAAGTAAAAAACAAAAATCTTACAGGTGAACTCATGATAATCCCGATAAGGTGTTTCAGTTGCGGTGCGGTTGTCGCAGATAAATACGAAAAATTCAAAGAGAGAACAAAGAAGGAAGATGCAAAAAAGGTACTTGATTCTCTGGGCATCGAAAGATACTGTTGCAGAAGGATGATATTAAGCCAGGCAGATTTCATAGACGAGGTAATACAATTTGAAAAAATGGGGCCGTAGGGTAGCTTGGTCCATCCTTCCAGCTCGGGGAGCTGGTGACTCGAGTTCAAATCTCGGCGGCCCCATCTGTTAGCATTGGAGGCGAAAAACTTGAAATTAACAAGATACGAAAAAGCAAGGATTATAGGGGCAAGGGCCCTGCAGCTGTCCATGGGAGCTCCAACTTTAATTAAGATTAAAGGGGATTTTGCAGAACCCCTCGCCATTGCACTCGAAGAATTGAAGGAAGGCGTAATACCAATAACTGTCAGGAGGAACATGCCCATAAAGAGAGAGACTGGCGAGGCAGAGATTATGGCCGGCGAGGCAGCAATTGCAGGTGAAGATGATAAATGAGACCTACCATAATTGAGGATATAAAGTGCAGGAGGGTCCTTGACTCAAGAGGAAACTGGACAGTTGAAGTTGACATTGAAACCATGTACGGTTTTGGAAGATGCTCTGCTCCAAGCGGCGCCAGTACAGGAAAATACGAAGTTGCAGCATATCCTCAGGGCGGTATAGACAAGGCGCTTTTGGAAATTGAAGAAACGATTGCGCCTGAACTAATCGGGATGGACAGTGAAGAGCAGGATGTAATAGACCTTATATTGAAGAACGCTGACGGAACTGACGATTTCTCAAACATTGGCGGGAACACTGCCGTAGCCATATCGCTGGCAAATGCACGGGCAGCAGCTTCCTCGTGCGGCATACCCCTGTACCAGCACCTGGGCGGAAATTTCTCGACAGAGCTTCCATTTCCCCTTGGAAATATAATTGGAGGGGGAGCCCATGCAAACAATGCAACAGACATACAGGAGTTTTTAGTTATACCAGTCGGCGCAGAAACAGTGACAGATGCTGTGATGGCAAACTCTCTGGTCCATGCAGGGGTAAAAAAAGCAGTTTCAGGCAAGAAAGACTGTGTATCAGGCAAGGGCGACGAAGGTGCGTGGGCCCTCAACGTCGATGACGAGGGCGCGCTTGAGATACTTTCCATGGTAGTAGAGGAAGTAACCGGGGAAACCGGTATAGATATAAGAATGGGCCTGGATGTCGCTGCAAGCGAACTGTACAAGAACAAAAAATATGTGTACGCCAGAAGCGGCAAAAAGCTAACAGGCGGCGAGCAGATAGACTTCATAGTCGAGCTTATAAAGAAATACAGTCTTTATTATGTCGAAGACCCTCTTGAGGAAAATGACTTCGATGGATTTTCAGAAATTACAAAGAAGACAGGCAAGGCCTGTTTGATTTGCGGGGATGACCTTTACGTAACTAATGAAAAGCGGATAAAAGACGGAATCAAGAAAAAGGCAACGAATGCTGTTTTAATAAAGCCCAACCAGTGCGGAACTCTTACAGATACCTACAAGGCCGTTAAAGCAGCAAGAGACAACAATCTAGCAACCGTGCTATCCCACCGCTCTGGAGAAACAGCAGACGACAGCATAGCCCACCTGGCTGTTGCCTTCAATAGCCCAATTATAAAGACCGGGACCGTGGGTGGAGAAAGAGTTGCAAAATTAGACGAGCTCATAAGAATCAGCGAAGAGCTTACCATAAGGAGGGCCAAGATGGCCCGCCTGCCACTTTTTTCGGAGGAAGCATGATGGATGACCAACTTACTACACTGGACAACTACCTGGCAGCAGGTATACATATAGGCACACAGCAGAAAAACGCTGATATGAAGCCTTATATTTACAAGGTCAGGGACGACGGCCTTTACGTGCTGGACGTCAAGAAAACTGACATTAAAATCAGAGAGGCCGCAAAGTTTCTTTCAAAATTCGCGCCAGAAAAGATACTTGTCGTATCAAGAAGACAGTATGGGCAAAAGCCAATTGAAGACTTTGCAAAGTACTCGGGAGTGACAGCCATTGCCGGCAGATTTATCCCTGGGACGCTTACAAACCCGAATCTGGATAACTTTTTAGAACCTGAAGTTGTGGTGGTTACAGACCCCAGAGGAGATGGGCAGGCCCTGCAGGAAGCAAGCAAAATCGGAATCCCTGTTGTAGCTCTTTGCGACACTGACAACTCCATCGCTGGTGTAGACTTATTAATCCCAACAAATAACAAGGGGAAAAAGGCATTGACAGTAGTATACTGGCTGCTTACCCAGGAAACTCTAAGAGAGAGGGGACTGCTAACCGATGATTTCGTCCCCCTTGAGGAATTCGGGGAGAGTGGATGAGACGTCCATGTGTGGCAGGGCAGTTTTATAGTGGAAGTCGAGAAGGGCTAATAACCCAAATCGAAGAATGCTTCCAAAGTGACATCGGGCCAGGGGAGCTTCCAACACGGGGGGATGCTAAAAGAGATATAATCGGGTGCGTTGTACCGCATGCAGGTTATATGTACTCCGGGGGAGTTGCAGCACACGTTTACGGCGAGCTTGCAAAGCAAAAGACGCCAGAAACCATTGTTATACTCAGTCCAAATCACACCGGTGAAGGGAGTCGTGTTTCGCTATCAAATGAGGACTGGGAAACCCCGCTTGGTGTAGTTGAGACCGACAAAGAAACCGTGGATGCGCTTTTTAAAACCTGCGAGAGCCTCGACCTTGATGAGGCGGCCCACATGTATGAGCATTCTCTTGAAGTCCAGCTGCCGTTTCTTCAGTACATATATGGTGAGTTCAAAATGGTGCCAATCTGCATGATGTGGCCGACTCCTGAAATCATGGAAGAGATAGCCGGGTGCCTTGCAAAGATAGGAAAGGATGCCCTGATCATAGCAAGCAGTGACTTTACACACTATGAATCGCACGAATCTGCAACCGAGAAGGATAATAATGCCATCTCTCATATATTGAACATGGATGAGAGGCGTTTCCTGCAGACGGTGCATGAAGGTAATCTGTCCATATGTGGGCATGCCCCTATCGCTACCTGCATCGCTACTGCAAAAAAACTCGGTGCAGCCAGCGCCGAACTCCTCAAATACGCAACAAGCGGAGATGTCACAGGAGACCACGGCCAAGTCGTTGGATATGCAAGTATAATAATGAGGCGATGAATATGGTGCTGGTTTCTGCTCCAGGAAAGGTCATTTTATTTGGCGAGCATGCGGTGGTTTATGGAAAGCCATCCCTTGCAGGCGCTATCGACAAACGCACTCATGTGAATTTGGAAGCGCGAGATGATGACATTATATCAATAGAGTCTGATGCAGCGCCGCAGCGCCTTTCCTTTTCCCTGGACGACCTCGTTTCAGTTGAAGGATTTCCATACGTTAGAAAGGCAATCGAGCTTGCGTTTGAGCGCATCGGCAAAAAATCAGGGCTGGACATCAAAATTTCATCAGATTTTCCTCCGGCTTCCGGTCTTGGGTCGTCTGCGTCTGTCTCCATTGCCACCATTTTAGCTGTACATGAGGTGCTGGAGAGCGAAATCCCCTATGGTACGCTTGCAAAACTGGGGCACAAAGTAGAGTTCGAGGTCCAGGGAGCAGCCTCGCCAACCGATACTGCAATCGCGACATTCGGCGGGATTCTGTTCATTGAGCCGGGTAAAGATGAGCACAAGCGAATAGATGTGCAACTGCCGCTTATTGTGGGTTGCACGGGAATAGAGCGTTCAACAAAAGTCCTTGTAGAGAACGTCAGGGTGCTGCGGGAGAACTCCCCTGAAATCGTAGATTCGACAATCGAAAGTATTGAAAAAATCACCCGCATGGCAAAGGAAAAGATTGAAAAGGGAGAGGACATAGGAGACCTCATGAACATGAATCATGGCCTTTTGATGGCTCTTGGTGTAAGCAACTTTAAGCTTGACATCCTTGTTTATGCTGCAAGGGACGCAGGTGCAAGAGGCGCAAAACTAACGGGGGCCGGAGGAGGGGGATGCATTATCGCCTATGCGCCAGATAAAGGAGCCCAGGTCAAGGGAGCAATTGAGAACTGCGGATGCTCGGCCTTTGAATCAGCCATAACGAGTGTTGGGGTGAGGGTCGAATGATAATACTGAAACTTGGAGGGAGTCTCATTACTGACAAATCAAAACAATTTGCGGTGAGAGAAGACGTTCTTGAAAGGCTCGCAGAAGAGATTAAAGAAAGCTCAAAGGAAGAGCTAATTATTGTGCATGGTGGTGGGTCCTTCGGACATCCTATTGCAAGCAAGTACAACCTCCAGGAAGGGTTCAAAAATAAAGAGCAGATAGACGGCGTTGTGGAAACCAGAAGGGCAATGAATGAGCTGAGCCGCAGTGTCATAAACGCGTTCCATGAGCACAAGCTCCCAGTAGTAGCAATACAGCCCTCGGCGAACATAACATGCAAAGCAGGCAGGATTGATGACATAGATACAGGGGTCATAAAGAAGTTTTTGGAACTTGGGACAATCCCTGTTCTTTTTGGTGATGTTGTGCTTGACAAGGAACTCGGTTTTTGTATACTTTCAGGCGACCAGATTGTGACATTCCTGGCTGAAAATTTCAAGGCAGACAAGGTTATTCTCGCTGCAGACGTGGACGGCGTCTATGACAAAAACCCCCAGAAATTCGACGGGGCAAAACTGATAACAGAAATAAAAAGCACTGACGATGGTATCCTCGATACTCTAAAAACAAGAGATGGTGATGTGACTGGCGGGATAAAGGGCAAAATAGAGGAACTTGTTCTGCTCGCTAAAAAGGGAGTACCATCTCAAGTCATAAATGCCATGGAACCGGGCCGATTAAAAAAGGCGCTAAGAGGAGAAGAGGTTATAGGGACGGTCGTAAGATAGTTACTTTTTTATTTTGAAAAGGTAAAAAGCAATAATTCCTGCAGGGGTAGCCAAGTGGTCAAAGGCGCTAGGTTCAGGGCCTAGTCGATTAGTTCGTTCGAGGGTTCGACTCCCTTCCCCTGCATTTCAATCCACGAGAAATCAAGCGCCAATTGACAGCCAGAGTGGATGATTTCTCGTGTCTTGACCCTTAATCCAGTTCGCCTGCAGCGAACTGAATTACTTAAAATCCTTGGAAAAGGATAAGATGGTGCCGGAAAACTGAAAGCACAATATTTTTATAGCCAGATGAAGAGAATAATTGACTAATATGACTACTGTTGGCATACCTGGTCTTGATGAAATGATAGAAGACGGCA
>JAHJSX010000198.1 GCA_018830205.1 archaeon
GATGTCAGTCAGTTTCATCAATTTCCTTTAATTCCGGGTAGGAAAAAATGCCTCAATGAGGGACATATAACTACTCTTTATAGCAAACTGGCGGAGCTGGGAGGTCACTTTAGTTCGGAAGGATATAAGGCTTTAAGATTGGCAATAGATTTCGGTGACCTGCTTGGTTCTGCTAACCCCGAAGTGTTCGACTGTTTAGAGGGGCATTCCCAAAGATGCAGAGAGAACTTTCTCATATCTCAACTGTACGCCGTAGACATTAATTCTGTGGATCAAGAAATCCTTGGTAGGCTCGTAAGACTCCATGATAGAATGGTCATATCTGCCGGAGATGGTTCAATGATATATCTCCCTACGTCTTCCCTAGAAGAGCCCACCACCCCATACATCAACGTAACGTCCTGCAAGACCATGGAGCACTGTGTCAAGAGTTCCTTGGACGTGATAGTTCTATCCCTATTGCAACAAGAACCAATGTGCGGTTTCGATGTCATAAAGACCATTGTTCAGAGATTCAATGTCCGGCTTAGTCAGGGAGTCGTTTATCCGCTCTTATATTCCTTCAAAGAACAGGGGTATCTCAGGACCGAGATAAAGCCTGACAACAAAACTAAGGTCTATATACTTACTAAAGGCGGAGGGGCGTTTATCAGGAAACATCGGGAGGCATACGCAACAGCCCAAAAAAGGATATTTGATTTGACTGCATCTGGCATCGTCTGAGATGAAGCGTTCAAATGGATCCAGTGGAACGGAGTTCCATATTGTAATTAAAGGTTGTCGAGATGGCTAAGAAAATCATGATTGTGGACGACGAGGTAGCCGCGGTGCATATAGCGAAGCTGGTGCTCAAGCGCCATGGGTACGAGGTCGTGGAAGCGTACAGTGGAGAGGGGTGTCTCGAAAAGATAAAAGAGGAGAAACCAGACCTCATATTATTGGATGTCATGATGCCTAAGATAGATGGATGGGAAGTGCTCAGGAGGATAAAGGAAAATGAGGAACTGAAAGCGATACCCGTCGTCATGCTCACCGTAAAACCCCTGAACGCTGAAACCTTGAAGAGGAAGGAAATGGGATATCTCTCTGACTATGTAATTAAGCCCTTCTCGAAGGAAGATCTGATAGCGTGCGTTAGAGAGGTCCTCGGGCCGTGATGGCCTGCATCTTTTTTTAGAATTTTACTGGCAAGCTGTGTTGGGGATTACCGGCGTAGACCTGATGGAGACGAAAGTCGATAAAGCCTAATTTAATGAAGGGCATCTTCCACAGGAAGCATCGGAATCAAAGGTAATGCACCCAAAACGTTTATTAATCGGTAGGATAAGCTCGAAAGGGTGGATACATGGCCAATATAATGATTGTTGACGATGAGCCGGATGTGAGGCTCGTAGTTCGCATGGTGCTGGAAAAGGCTGGTCATGAGGTCGTAGAAGCTAATGGGGCCGAGGAGTGCATTGAGAGACTTTCGAAGGCGCCTGTGGACCTAGTCTTCGTGGACATAAGAATGCCCGGAATGGATGGATGGCAAATGGTGAAGGCTATAAAGAAATATCAAGAAAACATTCCGGTAGCGATGCTAACCGTAGAGCCTCTAACGCAAGAAACTCTGGAGGGGAAGGAGATTAAAGACCTTGCTGACTACATAACCAAGCCTTTCTCGAGCGAGGATATAGTGGAAGTCGTTAAGCAGATCTCTGACTAGAAAGGCATGATGGGGGGCGAGGTTGCACTTCAGGAAGCCAGCTTTTTTATTTTTAAAAGACCAATTAAGCCTTAATTTGTATTTGTTTTGGATATGTTTCGGATTTCGAAAAAAAAGATTTTTATAATATACATTCAAAAAAAGACATTCAGCTAAGCATAATTGGCCGAGTCAGTAAAAGCAAAGGGGGGTAAAACATATAGTATCCCCCTGGGGGTTGGGGGAACTCTTCCAACGCGAGTGCTGGGGACAAACCGGTCCCCAGTTACTTCAGTCTCATGAGGGTTAGAAATGCAGCGATTGAAAAATAAGGACAACGGATGTCGGTGCTGGAGGATAACAGAAAACCTACGCAGCTCCATGGAATCATGTCCTCACGTAAACTTTGATTTGTGTATATAC
>JAHJSX010000131.1 GCA_018830205.1 archaeon
CAGGAAATGAACCCGGCAGGACGCCCTCGTATCTTATATCCAGCTCATTTATCCCATCTGTCATCGTAAATGTCAAAACGGGCGACTCCCAGACAATGCTTTCAATTATGACGTCTCCTTCCACCTGGACCTGCCTGCCCGTATACTCTCCAGGGCTTAGCGCAACGTCAGAAACAGTCTTATAAGGGCTTGCGAAATCACCAAGCGCGCTGAAGCCTATTGCGACCAGGAGGATAATCACTCCGAGGCCTGAAACCAGCTTGATTTTCTTTGCAGTTTTCCTGTCCATAAAACTCACCGATTTACAGGCGCCTGACCCGCGAGTCCAAATGGATTAGGTAGCCAATCAATACCGTCCACAGGGCAGTGGACACAATGAAGATGCTCGTATATGTTTCCATCACTTGCCTCCTATGCTTTCTTTCGCCTCTTTTAATCCTTTAACTTTCACATCAAGCCACAAAAGATAGAAAAACAATGCCAGGGTGCCCAAAATCATCATTCCGAGCACCGGCCCCATCTCGGGCGTCATGCTGAACTCGCTAACTTTCGGGTGGAGCGAGAACCACCGTGTCGTGGAAATGTATGTAAGGGGTATCCCGACATAGGCAAATATCCCGATAACAGAAGAAAGCCTCGCCTTTGCTTCATCGTCTTCAACTGACGAGCGAAGCGCAAAATATGCCGCAAACATAAACCAGAGTATAAGGGTCGTGGTCTCGCGCGGGTCCCAGTTCCAGTATGAGCCCCATGCAGGCTGTGCCCAGACCATCCCTGTAATGAGCGTCAATGTCCCGAATATCATCCCGAATTTTGCAGAGCTTGAGGCAAGAGTGTCCCATTTGATGTCGCGCTTAATCAGGTACATGACACTACCGATGAGCGTTATTGTAAATGCCGTGTACGTCACAGCATTTATCGGCACGTGAAAGAACACATTCCTGTAAAGTTCCCTCATAGGCTGGGTCGGGGATTCTATTGGCCCGAAGACCATTAATGCGTTGTACGACCCGTAAAGCGCCATCAGGTAAACGGTGCCAAGGAGCACCAGTGCATGAATTCTTTTAAATTCCATCTTCATTCCTCGAGTGCGTATTCAAATGTCAAAAGCGAAACCACCAGCATTATCCCAGCATACGCAGTGATGATTTTAACCTCTCCCGCGATATCTATAAACCCTGCGCCTTCTACCATCACCTTGTTGAGGGCCGCAACTGACAGGAGTATAATCGGGAACAGCACCGGGAAAAGAACCACGGGCAGCAAAAGCTCCCTGGCTTTCGCGTTCATCACAACAACCGAGATAGCCGAACCGACAATAACGAACCCAAGGTCCCCCAGGGCAAGCAAAAGTAGCGCAAGTAATGCGCTTCCGGCAAGCGGGAAATTCATAAAGACGATGAAGAGCGGGAACACAATCACTGTAACAATGAGCATCAAGACAAAGTTGTAGATGATTTTTCCGCCGAGTATCTCTTCAGGGCTTATTGGCGCAAGCCTCAGGCCTTCAAGCGTCCCAAGCTCCTTTTCCCTTACAAAGGCCCGCGAGAGCCCGATGAGCCCTGTAAATATTAGGATAAGCCACAGGATTGCAGGCCCGATATCGGGCACGCTCTTTACATAAAGGCCGACAACATAGCTGAAAACAAGAAGCGTAATGCCCGCAAAAAGCAGCATGGAGTTTATGGTGTGCTTTGTCCGAAATTCAACCCTCAGGTCCTTTTTAACAATTGTCATGACTTTTTGCAGGTTCATATCGCGCCGCCTGTAAGTTTGATATATGCATCCTCAAGTGTTGTGGCACTGCCTTTGATTTCATCAAGCGTCCCGCTCGCCCTTAGCGCGCCGCGGTCAAGAACGGCTGCCTTCTGGCAAAGCTCCTCCACTTCTTCGAGGTAATGGGTCGTGAGAACCACTGTCGTGCCATTTCGATTGAGCTCTTTAATAGTATCGTAAAACATGCGCTTGCTCTGGATGTCAAGGCCGGCTCCCGGCTCATCGAGAATCAGGATTTTGGGCTCGTGCAAAAGGGCCCGCGCAATCGATAGCCTCTGCTTCATGCCCCTTGAGAACTCGCCGACAAGGCTTTCCGCCCTCTCTTGAAGCCCCACCTTCTTTAAAAGCACATCAACCCGGTCATGCCCAACACCGTAAAGGTCTGCGTAGAATGCCATGTTTTCGCGTGCTTTAAGGTCGTCGTACAGGAAGGGATTATGGGATACCACACCTATCTCTTTTTTTATTCTTTCTGGCTCTTCAAAGGCGTCAAAACCCGCAATTTTAACGGTCCCAGCGGAGGGCTTCAGAAGTGTGGAGAGTGTCCTGACAAGCGTGGTCTTGCCGGCACCATTTGGCCCAAGAATAGCAAAAGACTCCCCCTCTTCTATAGAAAGACTTACCCTATCTAGCGCAACGTGCCTCCCAAACTTCTTTGTCATGTCAGTTATCTCGATTATCGGCACAGAACCACCGCATGATACTTGAACAGGTTTTAATATATTTCTTTCGCCAATGAAATTCAATGATGCTGTTTATGCCAAGATAAAAGAAATCCCTATGGGTAAGGTCACAACATACAAAGAAGTCGCAGTTGCAATAGGGAAACCAGGAGCCTCGAGGGCCGTAGGAAACGCCCTCAACAGGAACCCAAACCCGATAAAGGTGCCCTGCCACAGGGTCGGGAGGTCAGACCTGGATATTGGAGGGTTTTCAAAAGGGGCAGACGAAAAAAAGAGACTTCTAAAAAAGGAGAGCGTAAAATTCGATGGAAATAAGGTGAGGCCCGAATACATGTTCAGATTTTATCGCTCTTAGCAAGGTCCTTTATCCTCCCGACACCGTTGACCTCTTCTATAACATCGGCGACGGCCTTCGGCACGAACTTCTTCCATTGCTTTCCTTCAAGCATCCTTTGCCTAATCTGGGTACCTGAAAATTCCTCCCTGTTGTACATGGGGGGTGTCTCTACTTCGACGCCCTGCTCCTTAAAGAGCCTCTTCACAAGTGTGTTCCCTGTGTAGACCTTTGAAAACGGGGGCGTGAGGCTTTTGATATGCGAAATCCAGACCGAGTTGTTGTCAAC
>JAHJSX010000132.1 GCA_018830205.1 archaeon
AGTCTTCGCGAGACGCTTCCCAAGAAGAACCTCTTAAAAGCGCCCTTCCCGGTCTTACCTACAAAACAGAGGTCTATTTCATTGTCCTTGCAGAAGTGTAAAATCTCCTCCGCAATCTTCTCTTTTTCGTCCACGCTCATAAGACTGGTGCTTACAGGCAGATTCAGCCCCGCCATGGACTCTTTTGCTTCTTCCAGGAGTTTTGGCCCTGCTTTTCTTTTCTCCGGTGTGGAAGCAACATACCCTATAAAGATTTCTTTTGGTTTAAGCGAGCCCTTTTTCAGGTATTCAATGGCCCTGTAAGATTGCTTTGAACCGTCGAATCCGACAAAAAACCTGTCAAACCTATCAAGTATGCTGCCTGTGAGGAGCACCGGCTTTTTTGTGTTTTCTATGACATGCTGTGTCGTGTCATCACCCCTTCCTCCACGCGGGAAGATTCTAGCAGACATCACAATGAGTTCGCATTCCTCCCCCTGGCTGAGAATCTCCTCATGGGGCAGACCTTCCAACATCAAAGACTCTGACTTTATCCCCGCCTCGTCGGCCTTTTCTGTTACCTGGCCAAGGATCTCGCGGCCAATTTCCTTCAAGGTTTTTATCATTGAATCTGAAAGGGTCAAAAAAGAACTCCTTACCAAAATACGGTCCTCAGCCACATGGAGGAAAATCACCTTCCCACCCAACTGCTTTGCCAGATTTATCCCTGTGAATGCTGCTGGAATCCCTGACGGGATGGACTTTACCGGTACCAATATTTTCATTTTATTGCCGCCCTTCGCGATTATTAAAAGCAATCGATAATAATAGTGGTTAATTGCCTAATATTAATTTATCTATTGCTTGTTGGCAGATGCCCATGTTTTCACTTTCCAAGCTTCTTTTTAATAGCGTCCTTTGAGGGCACTCCTGAGAACTCCTGCCGGTGCTGGGCTATATAGAAAATGGACCAAATCAGTATAAAGGTTCACACAGCATTAATAAGGTATTGACTAGGTCAAGTCTACAATTTCTGCCTTTGGTGCATTTTCTATTACAGCATCAATGCCGTTTAGACATGCCTCTTTTGTCGTGTACCCCTGGCTTGCTGCAATTATCTTCCAGTTTGTTGCTTTTAGCCTGAACCTGTATTCGCCAGCAGAATCCTTGAAAACCTCAAATTTTGGTTCAACGACTCTTACTATAAGCTCTTTTTTGATGCTTTTTGCAAGTGTAGCTGCCTCGTCTCCAGTCTTGTCTGCAAGTTCCTCGACCTTATTGGCAATCGCTTCCAGTTTCTCCTTGGCCTCTCCTGCCGCGCTTCCGGCCATCTCCGTCAAATCTGTTTTTACCCCTTTTGCAAACTCCATGGCATCGCTTCCTGTCTTCCTGGCAGTTTCTTCTATATCGTTTAAAATCTCTCCAAGGTCTCTCATTTTATTATGCCTCCAATTTTTGGGATTTATAATCAATTCATCCCAGTTATGGTATTATTACTAAAACAAATTATATAACTTTTCCGTTTCTTGGGTGTTCAAGCGTCCGGGTTCTCCTGAAAGATAGGCGTTCCACAGTGCTTGCAGTGGCTGGCATCAGGCTCATGATGGGCAAGGCCGCATTCCCTGCAGACAGCATTGACCTTGCCCTGCGTGGCGATGAGGCGCCTTACTAATATCCCCACCTGCCAGGGTATGAAGATTATACCGCTTGCTATCATGAGCATGATAATGGCGCGGCCTGCCTGAGTTACGGGCACGATGTCGCCAAAACCAACTGTAGTAAGTGTCACCACAATAAAATAGACGGCGTCCATGAAGGTGGAAAGGCCTGGGTTTTTGCCTCTTTCAACAGTTAGAATCAAACCTGCAAAGACAAAAACTATAGTGGAGATGGTAAATATTATGCGGGCGACTATGAGCCTTGCCTCGTTTGTCTTCCCAAGGAAAAAATACCTTAGCTCAAAGTACCTAAGTAGCTTGAAAACCCTCAAGACCCTTAAAAACCAGAGGAACTGGGTATCCGCAAAAAACACGAACAGCGGCATTATGGCAAGAAGGTCTATGATGGAATAGAGCCTGAGTGCGTGCCTGGCCCTGTTTTTTGCCACCCACATTCTCAGGAGGTATTCCAAAAGGAAGACGGTTCCGATAAAGAGTTCCAGGTAATGGATTAATGCCGTTATCGTTTGACCATAGGAATATGTTGAAACAACGTAAACCCCGCAGGCCAGGAAGATGATGGCCATCACACCAAAGTCAAAGAGCTTGCCGGGTAAAGTCTCAAGATCTTCAATATAAAAGGATATTCTCTCCTTGGGTTTCATTGCAACCTTTTTCATATGTACAACACCTTAAATATTTCTAACCAGACCCTGCTATGATGGGGAAAGGTGATTGGCACTCTTTTGTAAATCATAAGGATAAAAAGAAAAGCGTCAAAAAAGGCCTGAGAACTCTTTTTAATTTGTCCCGAAGATAGATTTTTATAACCAGACTGAGAGGTTTTTGCATGGAAAAATTAGGGGTGGAGAAAGAAATCAAGACCGAGTTTTTCGGCAAGGAGTACACAGTAAAGAGACCCAACCAGTTTACAGTAGAGGTATTCTCTGACGGTTCCAAGAAGATGATAAGCATACCCGGGGACGTTTCTATTGGCATGAAAGAGGATTTCTACGAGACCCCATGCTTTTTCAAGCTGAAGGAGAGCCTGAAGCTATCAAAAAATTCCATGCTGAAATTCTTTCTCCCGATGCCGTTCATATCGCGGCTTGTCGCCCTATCCAAAGAGATAGAGATGGAGATTGATAAACACAAAGAACACAATAGGCTGGCATGGCATGGCCCTGTCTACAGCGGTGTGCTTTGCGCTTATATGGAAATGGATGTGTCTTTGGAACCATTCGAAACGCATGATGCACTCGTGCCAGTAAGAGTCATAAACAAGACCGGGCTCCCGCAGGAAATTTCCCGGTTTGTACTTGACCCGACGTTCATGATGCTCTGGAAGGGGGAGCAGGGCTACTTCACAAACAAGGTCTATGTGGAAGTAATCGCTACAGATGAGTATAGGGTCAATTATGGAAAACATACTACAACGCAGGTAGGTAAACTTAAAAAAATAATAGAAAAGAAAGCAGAAATGAAGGGCATAATAACGAAGTTTGCCCCCTTTGGCATTTCGCGTGAATGGGGGCTTTAAAAATGGTCGATACGTCTAGTTTGTATCAGTACGGCCCAGCAATCATAAAATCCCTGTTCATATTGATTGCAGGGTATATAGCATCGAAGATGCTTTCCTCTGTTTCAGGTACGCTCCTTAAAAAGAAGTTCGGGGACCATATTGCGAGGGTATCAAGAAAGGTGGTATTCTACCTGCTGATAAGCGTCACCCTAATCACATTTCTTGGGGAATTTATTAACCTGACAGCGGTTATAGCCGCCGCAGGGATTCTGGGCGTGGCCATCGGGTTTGCGTCCCAGAAATCGGTCTCCAACATAATTTCTGGGTTCTTCCTTATGGCAGACAACCCCTTTGAAATCGGCGACGCCGTCGAGGTTGACGGCCAGGGAGGATTCGTGCTTGATATTGGGCTCCTTTCAACAAGGATGAGGACCTTTGACAACCGTTATCTAAGGATTCCAAACGAGGAGATGTCCTCTGCAAAGATAATAAACTTTACCAAATACGACATTAGGAGGATAGACCTTCCAATAGGGATAGCGTATAAAGAGGAATTGGCAGAGGCGGTGGAGGTCGTTGCCAATGCGGTAAAGGCAAACAATTTTGTCCTTATGGAGCCGGAACCCATTGTCCTTGTGACAGGATACGGCGATTCCAGCATGAACCTCGA
>JAHJSX010000133.1 GCA_018830205.1 archaeon
AAACGTGGCCGGGACCGTGATAATGGCATCGCCAAGGGAAGATGATGCGCGTATTGCAGATAGAATAATAGCCCTTTTTGTTTGATGTCCCATCCAATCACAAGCAATAGGTTTAAAAATCGGGAGGTTGCAGGGCAAAACGGTGGTTAATTGGAGAGAGTTTACCTTGATACATGTGTGTGGTGCAGGCCTTTCGATAAACCAACACCCAGAATTACAACAGAAACCGATGCATTACATAGGATACTTTCAATGGCAGACGAAACAAAAATAGAAATCATCAGTTCGGGCATTGTTCTATTCGAGGCATCAATGATTGATGCCGCTGAAAAGAGGGATGCGGTTTCTGCGTTAATCCTCAAATCAGCTGACATGTTTGCCGAGGTTACAGGAGAGATGGAAAGGTTGGCAGCAGACCTCACGAGTAAATGCAGATTAGACAGTATGGACGCTGCACACATCGCAGCTGCGGTCAAGGGCAATGCCGATGTCTTTCTAACCACCGATGACGAGATATTGGACAGGAGGGACTGCATATCTAAATTTAGGATAGTTGTTAAGAATCCTGCAGACTATGTTAAAGGGGTGCAAAGATGAGTAGCGCTGTATCTGCGGAAGCTGTTATGAGAAAGGCCCTTGATATTTTGAAAAGTGAACTGAACAGGGAAGAGTACCTCGCTTATCTTGAGGCGATTACTCCAAGGACGGGGGATGCCGCTAAAGACCTCAAGGATAAGACCAAAACCCTTGACATGAAAACCATTATAAAAGAAGCAAGAAAATTTCAAGTAGGGGCTTGATGGGACCATTTTTGCCTCTTTCTTTAGTTTTTCTGTGAGGTAAATTTCTTCATTTCGCATCCATCGTTGGCAGAAGAATAACTCTTTCTACATGACGTCCCAATAAATTTCACACGTTAATAAATATCCCTCACTCTATGGGCGTACTTGGGCTGCTCAAAGAGGCAAAAGAGGCATTCCATGAAATGGAATGGGGGCGTCTTGCAAAGATAACAAAGGAAATTACGGACCTCACACCGGACGAGCCTGTCAAAGGACTCGCCAGCGGGTTTTATTTTTATGCGTCTGCAAAGCTTGCAAAAGAGCCAGAGAACGTGATTTTGGCGCTCGACAAGGCAAGCAGTTTCTTCAAGGGGGTTGACGCACATCTTGCGTCTCTCGCTGACATCGAGAGGCTGATTTTGCTCGCGGGGTTTGACAAGAAGAACGAGGGCCTCCACCTTCGCGAGCTTGGCGAACTCACACAGGGCCTTTTCATAAAAACAGGCGATGTCGCGAACCTGCAGCTTGCCATTGAGTCTTTTAATAGGGCAAAAGAGCATTTCAGGGGTAAGGAACTTGCCCAGATAGTACTCGACCTCCAGTTCTGCCACGGGTCAAATGCCGGGCAATGTGATAATCCCCTCGAGGCGTTCGGGGAGGTAATCAAGCTGAAGGGTGAGGTAAAGACAAAAGAAAAGGCGATTATCGCCTGCTCGAATATGAACGTGGCAATCGCGTATCACAACCTCGCGTTTCTAAAGGGCGAGCCAGCAAGCATTAAGGAGGCCATAAAGCTCACACAAGAAGCAATTTCAACATTTGAGGCGATTGGCCAGAAGCCTGAAATCGTGCGCGCAAAGCAAACCCTTGCAAACATTTTGATGGACGGGGCAGCCCTTGACGCAAAAAACACAAAAAAGCACATGGAGGGCGCAATTCTGCTGAAAAAGGAGGTCGTGGACATATTCCTCTCTGACGGCTTTGACATCGACGCAGCTTACGAGGATATGAGCATAGGCGTGGCATATTTCGAGTTCGCTACCTGCGACAGCGCATCATGTGACGGGCATTTCAAAAATGCGATAAATCACTTCAATGCCGCATGCGAGATTTTCGAAAAAGAGGAGGTTCCCGAGGGCCTTGCCCCCGCAAAAGCCGGCATTGCAGCCGTACACAAGAACCAGGAAAATCTCGAGGAGGCCGCAAGGATATACGAGGAGGCGCTTGAAATATTCTCTGAGCCGATTTTCACGGGCCACACAAAGCAAAACCTTGCGGAAGTCTACCATGAGATGGCCAAAGCAACAGGAAATAAGGACCACGAAAGCCGGGCAAAAAAACTAAAGAAAGAAGCAAAAAAACTTCTAAGTGCAAAAAGCTAATTCTTCGGCAGACTAACAAAGAAACTGCTCCCCTTGCCAATCTCGCTCTCCACCCATATCTTCCCGCCGTGCGCCTCGACTATGTTTTTGGCTATGGCGAGGCCCATGCCTGTGCCCCCGTACCGCCGTGTTGAGCTTGCGTCTATCTGGTAGAGGTTTTTAAAAATTGCATCATAGTGTTCTTTAGCCATCCCGATGCCTGTGTCCTTTACGCATATCTCGATGCTGTCTCCCTTATCCGCCACGTTCACATTCACGCTCCCTTTGTCTGTGAATTTTACGGCGTTGTTCAGGAGGTTTTTCATACCATGTTTGAGCTTCTTGTAATCTGCCTTTATGTGGGGGAGGTTTTCTTCAAGGTCCAGGCTTAGCTTGATTCCCTTGGCAGACGCCGCACCCTCAAGCTCTGATACGGCAAGCTGCATGAGCCCCTTGATGCTGACATCCTCCATCACCAAATCACCGGTGACCATCACATCGCTTAATCTTGAGGCTGACACCAGGTCCTCTACAATCATGTTCTGGCGCGTAACGGCATCCAGCGCCTTTTTTATGAGCGTTTCCCTGGTCTTGGAGTCTTCTATCTCGCTTACCAGCTCCAGGGCGCCCTTGGCAATCGTGATGGGGGTGCGCAACTCATGGCTCACGTTGGAAATTATGTTGGTCTTGAGCTCGTCAAGGGTCCTGAGCTCGTCGTGCGCCCTCTTCAGGCTCACCGCCGCCGCCTTGCGCTCTGTGACGTCCCTTGAGACCTCTATCATATGGGTTACCTCACCATCCTCATCTTTTATTGGAGAACCCATAACCTCGACATAGGAGACTTTTCCATTCCTGTCAAAATGCTTATGCGTTGCCATCAGGGACGCGCCTGTATTGAAGATGTCTTTTGCGGGGCAGATGTCATCTTTCCCCTCACAGGGCTTGTTGCTTTTATGGGATATTTCGTAGCAGTGTTTCCCGATGATTTCCTCTTTTTTGAGGCCTGACAGCCTTTCAATAACTGGGTTTATATCTGTTATCAGGTAGTCCCTGTCGATGACCATAAGCCCCTCATCTATGCTGGTCACAATTCTCTCTAAATGCTCCTTTGCTGTTTTTAGCTCATTGTAGGCCTCTTTAAGGGCCAGCTCCATTATCTCCTGCCTGTAAACCAATTTCCTGACAAGGAAGCTGAACATGATTATCAGTACGGCTACAAGGGACCGGAGATATAACTCGGATAGCCTGGGACTGAAAATCTGCTCGAACAGGGTTCCTTCCCCAAAGAAGTACGTACGTACAAATACGTCCAGAAGCCAGATGCAGATTGCAAGCGCTATTCCGCCGATTACAATCAAATTTGATGAAGCGATGCTTTTGGCAGGTCGAAGTAATACATATTTTCTGGCATCCTCAAGCGCCGCTTCCAGCCTCCTCCTCTGTAGTTGCATGGACTGGGCGTAGAGACCATACATGATTATTACGAGGCCCACGACTGACCGGAAGTATATCTCATACAGTCCCGGCTCAAAAATCTGCCCGGGCAGGCTTCCTTCATTGAATATATACACATCTATAAAACTATCCAGGAGCCAGAAGAGGGCCGCTGCCACGAATCCACCGAGCGCTATTTTCCTCTCTAAGACCCTTTCCATCAAGCTTCGGTCATTTTTCTCATCAAACATTTATGTTTATCTCCCTTGCTCCTTTCCATCCTTTGGCAAACTCATAAAGAAAACGCTCCCCTTACTCTCCGGATTATCCTCAATACATGACAATAAAGTACTTATAGGGACTAACCCTATAGATATACTTGGGTGGCACGTCATGGAGATTAAGGACAACCTTAACGACTGGAGAGAAATCCCAGAGCTTGAGAATTTCATGGGAGGGGTGAAGGAGAGCACCAGGAGCAAGTACAAGGACGCGGTCTACAAGTTCGAGCTGTTCACGGGGAAGAGCGCCAGGGAGCTCATAGACGAGGCGGAGGAGGACCGCAAGAAGTCGAGGCGGGAGCAGGGGGCACCCAAGCGGAGGCTCCAGGGCTTCCACACATGGCTCGTCAAGGAGTGGGCACAGAGGGACAGGTACGGCAACCCCAAGAAGGACAAAGCAGGGAACCCGGTCATAGGGCTCGGCCAGTTCAAGGCCAACATGGTCGTCGGCAACGTCAAGTCCTTCTACAGCGCCAACGGCTTCATCATCAAGTGGACTCCACCAAGGGCGGCCCCCAAGAAGCAGAACCAGAGGGTGGAGTACAGCCCAAAGGAGGTGAGGCGCCTTCTGGACGCCCTTACCCTCAACAGGGACAGGAGCATCGTCCTCACGGGATACCAGGGGGGCTTCGACAGCGACACGGCCTCCAAGCTGGACATTGACGACCTGCCGAACGGCTTCCTCGACCACGTACGAAAAGCCCAGGGCGACCCTGACGATGCCCTGGCGAGGATCGGGCCCCCCGTGCTGCTGCACATCGTGAGGGAGAAGGAGGGCGTGGACTACTACACCTGCCTGGGCGCTGACGCTGTCAGGGCCCTGGCGGTCTACCTCTGGGAGCGCGTCCAGGAGGGGGAGGACCTGACCCCGGGGAAGCCCATCTACGCCATCAGCGGGTACAATGGCGCCGTCCAGAACCCCGAGAGGAGGGTCAAGCCCGGGCACATCCACAAGTTCATGAGGGCCGGGGTGGCAAAGGCCGGGATAGTCAGCAGGGAGACCCTGGAGTACGCGGACTTCAACCCGGCTGGATACCACGCCCTGAGGGCAAGCTTTTCAAGGCGCCTGGAATACGCCGGCATGCCCGTCGCCTACTTCGACTACATGCAGGGCCACAGCCTCCCCTACGGCGGGGCCTACAGGCGGCCCAACCCGAAGAACCTCCGGGAGAAGTACAGGGAATTCGGGCACGTCCTCGAGATAAGCAAGGCCCCCCTGACCTACCTGGAGGTGGAGGAGAAGCTCAAGAAGGAGCTGGAGAAGAGAGATTACGTGATCAAGGGCATGGAGGAGAAGATAGGGCGCATGGAGGGGGAGTTCGATGCCTTGAGGAAGGTCACCGACCTGGAGAAGCTGAAGGCCGAGATAGTCGAGATGGTGCTGGCGGAAAAGGCCAAGGGCTGATCCTCCGTCTTTGGGTGTCGTGCTAGAAGGGTGAACCGGAGGGATTTGGGCCGGTTTGGGTTTGGGTCCGCCTGTTTTTGACGGTTTTTTCCCCAAAAATACCGGCTCAATGACCTATTTTCCTACTAATATTTATAAACTTTCACTAACAAACGAGGGGACGAGGTGATTGATTTGTATTATGTAAACGGATTGGAATACCTTGGTAGAGATGTTAAAGTAAAAGGAAAGGTAATGAAGGGGGTCGAGGCCAAGCGTTTTGTAACCCTCAAAAAGATGGACAGCAAGCCTTCCAAGGACGAGGCAATAGAACTCGCAAAGTCAAACCCAAAGGTTAAGAAAGTCTGGGTAATGCAGATAGAAGGCAACAAGTGGAAGAAGGTCATGGATACCATTGATCTGTGAACCTTTCTGCTATTGGTAAAATCCTCTATTTTGGCTTTGAGGAAACTCGTGCTCCTTCATCCATAAGAGCACAAGTAATAGAGCGCAAAATCTAAAAGAGGCGTAAGGTGTACAGGCTCACAAAGAAGGGGGAGATGCTGCTGAAGGCGCTTGAATAGTTCAATTGTTTAAACCAATGTTTATCTACGGGCGATGTCGAAAAAGTAGAGAAAATCGTTATAAGACGGCTTAAACTCTAATAAAGAAGGACATGAAAAAATAGGGGAATAGGAAATGGCTTTTGCAATATGCCCAAAACTAAATACGAAAGAAGGCATAGGGGCCTTGGAT
>JAHJSX010000134.1 GCA_018830205.1 archaeon
GCAGTAAAAAAATGCAAGTCGCCAGTCTTTCATGCCGAAGACGCGGGAACAATCGAAAGAAACAAGAAATACATCAAAGGAGGGGACTTTCTGGCGCACGGCCAGATAAGGGAGCCAAGGGCCGAGGAACTCGCGGTAAAAAAAGTAGCAGAAATTGCCCAAAGGCTCGAAAAAAGGGTGCACATCTGCCATATCTCATCCAGGAAGGGCCTGGCACAATTAAATAATTTCACATCAAGTGAGGCCACCCCGCACCACCTGCTTTTAACCGAGACCGATTTAAAAGAGAAAAAGGGCGTAGCCAAGACAAACCCCCCTCTTAGGTCACACCTTGATTTAAAGATGCTCTGGGAGGCGCTAAGAGCAGGCAGGATACAGATTATAGCAAGCGACCACGCACCCCACATTGAGAGTGAAAAAGAAAAAGGGGTGCTTGAGGCTCCTTCAGGAATCCCGAATCTCGATGTAATGTCCAAACTCTTTTTGACCCTCGTCAACAAGGGCACAATCCCGCTTCCCGCCCTCGCAACGCTCATGTGCACGAATCCTGCAAGGATTTTTAACATCGAGCAAAAGGGGGAGATAGCCGCTGGAAAAGATGCCGACATCCTGATTCTTGACATGGAGAAAACTGGCAAAATCGACCCAACCGAGTTCTACTCAAAGGCAAAATACTCGCCATTTGAGGGATGGAAGACAAAGGGGGCGGTAGAAACAGTAATCTTGCGGGGGAAGGTGGCCTTTGAAGACGATGATTTTAATATTAAAAAAGGGCATGGAAAAATGATAGGAGGTAAAGCATGAAATTCGAGTACTCACTGATGAATATGACGCATCCAAAAGAGCGAGGCATAATTGCCCAGGAAAGCGTACTAAATAAGATGGGAAGGGACGGCTGGGAGCTCGTCGGAATTGACGGCGAGTGGTATATATTCAAAAGAGCTATTTAGTTGCGAGCTTTATGTCGCTTGCCTTTACGGTCTTTCTGCCGGCGTGCCTGGCGTATTTCCCTGCTTCTTCAGATATCTCTGCTCCAATTTGTGCAAGCTCTGCAGCAAGCTCTTCGGCAGCGTCTGTGCCTACCCGAAGGCCCGAATTTCCTGGAGCGGTTCTAATAATCCTATCCGCAGCGGCTATTGGTACATCACTCATTTTATCACTCCACATCGTAAATAAATGAGTTATAATATAAATAATTTTATGATATTTTTCTAAAAAGAACTACAATTTAAGAGATTTTAGCAAATTCTGGGTAGATATAAAATTTTTATCCAATCCGAGTTTTTTAGGGCCAATACCAAGTGAGAGGCCGATAAGCTGGGTGAAATAGAGGATAGGCATTTCAATTTTTTCGTTATATTCTTTTTCGACATCGATTTGCCGCCCGTCGAGGGCCAGGTGGCAGAGGGGGCAGGCTGTTATGATGCAGTCAGCGCCAGCGTCTTTTGCTTCTTTTAAGATTTCGTGGGTCAGGTTTAGCATGACCTCTTTGTTTGTAAGAATTAATCCTCCGCCGCAGCACTTGACCTTTGAGGCAAAGGGCACCACTTCCCCGCCCAGGGTGGTAATTATTCTGTCAAGGCCGGTCGGGTTTTCCGGGCTATCGAGTTTTTCATCCCTTGGCGGCTTTAGCATCACGCATCCATAATATGGCACGACCTTCAGCCCGTCAAGCGGTTTTTTGACACGCTCTGCCAGTTTTTCAAGCCCAAGCTCGTTTACAATCACGTATGCCGGGTGTTTTACATCAATGCTGCCTTTTAACTCAAGGCCTGTTCCGTCGAGTGCCTTGTTTACCTTGTCAAGGGTGTCGGGGTCTTTCTTCACTGCGTCGCGGGCCTTCCAGAGCTTCAGGTAGCATTCAGGGCACGGCGCCATAACGTCAAGCTCAAGTTTCTCGCTCATGGCCAGGTTTCTTGCAGGAAGCGCAAGTGAGAGAAGATAGTCCTTTGAAGAGGCAACCGACGAACCGCAGCAGTTCCAGTCCCCAAGGTCACAAAGCTCGATATCAAGGGCCTTGAATACCTCTTTTGTTGACATGTCGTATTCAGTACCCGTTGATTCAAGCGAGCATCCGGGATAATATGCGAGCTTCACTTTTCCCCCTCCATCTTGCGGATGTTATCATAAATTATTTTAAGCTGCTCAGGGCGTCTGAAACTATGGGGCAGGAATGCCATCTTTCCCTTTTTGACAAGTCCCATGCCAAGGGGAATGTCTTTTGAGAGCGACTTTAGGGCACCCGGTATTGACTTTTCCGAACGGCCTGCGAACCTTAGCATTAGTTCTGGTTCATAAATCCTGCCGTGGTCCATCGCGACCTCCAAAAAGGAGTTGTAGAATGCAGGCCCCTTTTTGTTTTGAGGCGTTATGCCTTCTCTTATGGCAATATTTTTAAGCGCCCCCATGACCGATGTGATTTCAACGCCCCTCGGGCACCTGCTCTGGCAGGTAAAGCACGATGCGCAGACCCAGATCGTTCCGCTTTGCAGAACTTGCTCCCTCATACCGAGGTTTACCATCCGCATAATCTGGCGGGGCGTAAAGTCCATGGCATACACTGTCGGGCACCCCGCGGTGCACGTACCGCACTGAAAGCACACGTTTGCCTTCTTTCCTCCGGCACCAATTATCTCTTTTGCGAAGTTTGGGTCGCAGTCTTTAAGCTTGATTGTCTCGATTTCCATCTTTCCCGCCTAGAAGTTGTTCATAATTATAAATGATAATTACATTATAAAAACTTTTTAGATAACTGCTCTATACGCACCATTGCTTCTTCTATGTCTTCCATCGATGCAGCATAAGCACATCTTACAAAACCCTTGCCGGATTCTCCAAAAGCGGTACCTGGAACTACTGCAACCTTCTTTTCCTTCAAAAGTTTCTTTGAGAATTCCTCAGAGGTTAGCCCTGTTGACTCAATATTTGGAAAGGCATAGAAAGCACCCTTTGGCGTAAAGCATGTAAGCCCGATTTCGTTGAGCCTTTTTACAATTAAAAGACGCCTCCGGTTGTACTCTTCCTTCATCTCATTTAGGGCCTTCTCACCCCTTCTCAGGGCCTCGATTCCGGCCATCTGCGCGGTTATGGGCGCACACATTGCTGAATACTGGTGAATCTTAAGCATCCCCTCTGTTATTTCGGGGCTCGCCATAGAATACCCAATCCGAAAGCCAGTCATAGCATGGGACTTGGAAAGACCGTTAAGATAGATTGTCATGTCTTTCATACCGTTCAGGGTAGCAAAGCATGTGTGCTTCCCTTCATAAGTTAGCCTGTCGTATATCTCATCTGATATAACAATCAGGTCGTGCTCGACTGCGACGTCGGCAATAGCTTCAAGTTCTTTCTTTGTCATCACCGCGCCTGTTGGGTTATTGGGATAGCTTAAAATGATCGCCCTGGTCTTTTTTGTGACCTTCTTTTGTACGTCCTCAGGCATCAGCTTAAAATCGTTTTCTACCCCGGTAGGGATTGTCACAGGCAATCCACCCGCAAGTGTCGTAATGGGCGAGTACGAAACAAAGCATGGCTCTGGTATTATTACCTCATCGCCCGGATTTAGGATTGCCCGCAGCGCAAGGTCAAAGCCCTCGCTGACGCCGGCCGTGACAAGAATTTCGCCCTCAGGATTGTAATCAAGGCCGTAATGCCTTCTCGTGTAATCCGAGATTTCTTCCCGAAGCTCAAGCAGGCCATAGTTTGATGTGTACATGGTGTACCCATGCTCAAGGGAGTATATACAGGCCTCGCGGATATGCCATGGTGTCACAAAGTCAGGCTCGCCAACTCCAAGCGATATGACATCATCCATACCCATGGTCAGCTCAAAGAACTCCCTGATTCCTGATTTTGGAATCCCGGTTACCTTGTCTGAGACGTGCTTCATAGAAGCAAACTAGGGCAATTGTCAGTAAAAAACCTTGCTATGCTAAAAAAAGGGGTAAAAAAATAAAAAAAAGGAAAAAAGGAGGGATTACCTCCTTCTTTTCAAGCCGTACAAAGTCGCAGGCAGCATTGCAAACAAAAGCACTGCGGTTGGCCCACAAATTCCTCCTTTTGGCGCGGGAGTTGTTGCAGGTGCAGTCGGCGCAGGCGTTTCCACAACCTTCACAAGAGAGTGAATGCCTTCTGTGTATGATGCGGCCCATGCCTGGTCCCGGTCTTCGTGGCAGCCAAGACATGCAAAGTCAAGCGTCAGGTAGCCATTTGCGGCCTTGCCGTCTTCTGTGAACATCTTTGCATCGGCGCTCGTGTCAATCCTGAAGATATGCGTTTTCACATCACCCACGAATTCAGCGACCTTTATTGCAGATTTCGTTACCTTGGGCATATGGCAGTCGTTGCACAAAACACCGGCTTTTCCCATCGTGCTTGTTGCGAGTGCATCGGCATTTTCAGCGTGGCATTCTTCGCATTCCTTGATTATGCCCGGCTTGCCTTCGGTGTTCGTTGCTCCGTTGTGAACCGCCTTGTGCGGGTCGTGGCAGGTATCACAGGTCAAAGAACTCATGCCACCGTTTTCGATTTCCTGGTACTGCTCATGGTGCTGTATGAATCCGCCGCTTGCAGGAATCTTTGAAGTATCTCCTCTAATGTGGCACAGTCCGCAGAGCTCAGATGTCTTGTCAACTACGATTGCAACTTCTTTTCCGCCGCCCTGTGCAACATGCTCGCTTCCAGGACCATGGCATGCCTCACACCCTACGCCTCTTTCTTCCCAGGTTCCCTCAATTCCTTCCAAATCGTCCTGATGGGTCCCTTCCGCATAGGCAGCTCCGGTGTTGTGGCACTTCTGGCAGTTGTATACTAATTTATCCTCGCCTGCGTGGTAGGCGCTCCAGGAGCCATCCTGCCAGTTGTACTGGTTAGCCTCAAGTGGCGTGCCGTCCTTTTTCTTCGTAATAATATAGCCATCCAGGCCTATGTATCTAGACTTCCAGCCCCAGCCGCCGATTACGTATTGTATATCGTCCCAGGTATAGCCTTCCGGCACCGGCATGTCTGGCCGAATCGCTTTCGCTTCATCAGGTGTCATAAGCTTGTATGGATGTCCCGAATTTGACCAGTCTTCATATTTTTCTGCGTGGCACGTCTGACATGCTTCGGAACCAA
>JAHJSX010000001.1 GCA_018830205.1 archaeon
CTATCCTGAAAAAGGACAAGTGTTCCAACGCCGACATAAAGCGAGCCCTTGAAATCATCAAGAGCACAAATTCAATCGAATATGCGACAAAGCGTGCAAAGTCCCAGATGGAATCAGCGCAAAAAGAGCTCAGGCACCTCAAGAATACAGAGGCAAAGAAGGCACTCGAAATAATTGCAAAGTATGCTGTTGAGAGAAACTTTTAGATAAATTTTCTCATCATATCTACCAGGTCAAACACTGTAGCAACGGGCCTTAGCAAATCCGTCATGCTGACAACTCCGACGATTTTTCCATCGTTGTCTGTAACCAAAAGCTTTTTGACGTTGTTTTCCTCCATCAAATGAGTCGCTTCATGAAGTCCTGCTCTGGAGCTTACTTTTATCAAAGGAGCGCTCATTATTTCCCGGCATTTTGTCTCTTTTAAATCCAAATCGCGTGCGTTGGCCCTCGTAATGACATCTCTTTCAGATATTATTCCAGTCGGTTTTCCATTCTCCTCCACTATAATTGACCCAATTTTTTTTTCGCTCATTTTTTTTGTAGCTTCAAAAACAGATTCACCTGCGTCTATGATTATCAAATCATGCGTTACATCTCTTACAGTTAGTGGCATAGCACTCACCCTGAACCTTTATTTTGACCCAGGGTTCAAATATTTTATCCTCTTTTTGGCTTTTGAGGCCAAGGTTTATATTATACAAACAGCACATTCTCCTTACCAGACTCGGAAAATGGAGGCCAAAAATGAAAAGAAGGGATTACGTTCTATGAGATTGAACGGGCAAAAAAAGGAATGAACTTACCAAGTTCGGTATCTATTTATGACACAACTTTAAGGGACGGCGAGCAAACTCCGGGTGTTGCGCTCACCGTTGACGAAAAGATTGAAATTGCCCGGCAGCTTGACAAGCTCGGTGTTGACATCATCGAGGCAGGTTTTCCCATTTCTTCCAAAGGGGAGCGTAGTTCTGTAAAGAAAATTGCAAGGGCAGGCCTTGGCTCTACCATATGCGGGCTGTCAAGAGTCCTGACCCCTGATATAGATGCCTCTTTGGACTGCGATGTCGGAATGGTCCATACTTTTGTATCAACATCAGACATTCAGATAGCGCATACAATAAAGAAATCAAAGGAAGAGATAATTGAGCTCGCTGTGGATGCCGTGTCCTACATAAAAGACCACGGTGTAAAATGCCTGTTTTCGGCAATGGATGCTACAAGGACTGATATGGACTATCTCCTCAAAATATTCAAGGCTGTTGAGGATGCAGGCGCAGACATAATTAATATCCCGGACACGGTAGGGGTTGTAACCCCTCCAATGATGCGCGCAATAACCGAAGAAGTCTACAACACAGTGAAGATACCAATCGATGTTCACTGCCACAATGACTTTGGACTCGCTGTTGCCAACAGCCTCGCTGCTGTTGAAGCTGGCGGGCGCGAGGTGCAGTGCACAATAAACGGCCTCGGCGAGCGTGCAGGGAATGCTGACCTTGAAAGCGTTGTAATGAGCCTTGAGGCCATCTACGGCGTGAAAACAAACATAACCACAAAATATCTTTACGAGACCTCAAAAATGGTAGAGCGGTTTACAGGCATAAAAGTTCCGCCGAATTTCCCGATTGTCGGGGAAAACGCATTCTCCCATGAATCAGGCATACATACGCACGGGGTGCTTGAAAGAAGCGACACGTTTGAGCCGGGGATCATGACGCCGGAGATGGTCGGGCACAGGCGAAGGATTGTATCAGGCAAGCACGCGGGAACCCACGGGGTGGAAGCGATGCTCAATGACGTGGGTCTTGCACCTAAAAAAGAACAGGTCCGTGAAATTACAGAGAGAGTGAAGGATCTTGGAGACAAAGGAAAAGAAGTGACGGAAGCGGACCTTGAGGCGATTGCAGAAGCGATTATGGGTGAACTCAAACGCGAAGAGAAGATTGTAGAGCTTAATGAATTTACGGTATTCACAGGGAATAAGGTAACCCCGAGGTCTACCATAAAGCTCCGGTTCAAAGACCAAGTGTTGACAGGCGAAGACACAGGCGTTGGCCCGGTGGATGCATCACTCAATGCCGTTCGCAGCGTCATAAAAGACATAGAGGATATAAAGCTTACAGAATACAACCTTGAAGCAATAACAGGGGGCTCGAATGCGCTTGCCGAGGTCCGGGTTAAGCTTGAAGACGCCTCAGGCCACGTCGTTTCAGGCAGAGCCGCAAGGGAAGATATAGTAATGGCTTCTGTCGAGGCCATGATTTCTGGCATCAACAGGATTTTCCTTTTGAGAGAAAAGCAGCGGAAGCAGTAAAATTTAATAAGTGGTCGGTTCATTGGTATGTGATGGAGAACTCAAGACGAAGACCTGGCATCGAAAAGGCCATAAGCGAAATAAGCGGGAATGATTTTAGGGTCAGAGTTCTTGGAAACATTGCAAGCGTGGATGAAGAAAACGGCACGTGCGAAGTCGATGACGGGACCGCAAAAGCTGTGGCCTTTTTTGAAAGTAGTGCGCAGCTTGAATCGCTTGAAACGGGAGCGCTCACAAGAATAATAGGCAGAGTAAGGAAAGACAATGGAAACGGAACGGAACTCGACGTGGAAATTGTCCAGAATATGAATGCGCTTGACTTAGAACTTATGAAAATAACAAATGATGTCATAGGAAAATTGAGGTGAAAGGATGTTTAAAGCAAGTCTTAGGGACCCAAAACTTTTGAAGCATTCGATAGATGCGATATCAAATATGGTGGATGAAGTGGGGATTAATGTAACAGCGGAAGGTATGACAATGAGGGCTATGGACCCTGCGCACGTTGCGCTTGTGGATTTTGAACTAAAAAGGAGTGCGTTTGATGAATATGAAGTGGGTGAGGCTATTGTGCTTGGTATAGACCTTGACAGGCTGAATACTATACTTAAGAGGGCAGGAAAGGAGGATAAAATAAATCTGGAAGTTGACCCCGAGAAAAATACCCTGAAAATCAGGCTAGAAAATGCCTCCACGAGAACGTTTAATCTTCCGCTTATTGAGGTATCTGAAGAAGAACTCAAGGTCCCAGATTTGGATTTTCCGAGTACTGTAGAGATAAAATCAGATATTATCAGCGAAGGGATAAAGGACGCGGAAATCGTGAGCGACCACGTCATATTGGAGGTTGACAAGGAAAACTTCTATATAAAAGCCAAAGGCGACCTCGGTAATGTGGAAGTAAAGGCCTCAAAGGAGGGGGCAATATCTTTTGATGTGACACAGGATACAAGGAGCATGTACTCGCTTGAATATCTTAAAGACATGATAAAGGCAAGCGACATCGCCGATACTGTAAAAATCTCCCTTGGAGATAACATTCCTGTCAAAATGGAGTTCCTCTCAAGCGACGTTAAACTGAGTTTCCTTTTGGCCCCGCGAATCGAAAGCGAATAGACTTACACTTGGGATTCACCATTCATTGTTTACCTTCATTCGACGAACGGTCAAACAATCTTAAATGAGAAATCAGTGAGGAGAATGCCCGAAATAATAAATCCTTTTTCAAAAAAGGCAAAACAGATTGTAAAAAAGGCACCCCCTATACATGAACTCCCTGAAGAAGTATTCAAACTGGCAATAGCCAAAGTTTTATGGAAAAAGGACGAAAAAAGACCCCCTCTTGGTATTTTACAAAAAGAGGGGAGGGCGGACGTTCTCTCATATCATCTTCTCTTTTTGAGCGCAGGCCTTAATTTCAGCGGATACTCAAATGAGGTCCGGCTGGTTAAAGACGCCCTCTACGAGATTACAAAGGGCAGGCTGAGTGAAGCCTACAAGGCCGAGGGTGAAAACTTCCGCTGGCGGTTCGAGGACAAATTTAGAGCGGAAGAGGTTCCAGGAAATGGATTTCAAAAACCAGGATATAGGGTGCCCTGGAAATCCCTTTTGCCGCTTATCGAGTCGCGCGAACTGCGACTTGGTGACTGGGATGTTTCAGGGGGCTATGTTTATTCTAATAGGGTGCAGGCGCGAAAAGACCGCAGGCTTGACCTGCAGCGCGACCTGATAGAGATATACTCGCGCCTTGTTGCCTGCGAGGCCGCGGATTTTATGTCCGGACTTTTTGGTAGTGAGCAGGCGTCAAGTGATGTTTCTTCCTACCTCAAACCCATTGTAGATGTCCTGAGGGAGGTGTCTGAAGAGTCCTACAAGGCAGCGTTTGCGAGCGGTAAATCACAGAAGTTCGCTCCAGAAAACTTCCCGCCGTGCATCCAGGGAGTGCTCCGGGGGGTTTCGTCTGGCTCCAGAAACTATGCAATAAGCGTGCTTTTGACCTCGTTTTTATCTTATGCGAGGGCGGCACCAGAGAAAGTCGATAACCCGCGTCTTGTGGATTTTATCAAGGACCCCGCCGTCCTAAGCGATGAAATTATGCCTCTTATATACAGGGCCGCAGAGATGTGCAATCCACCGCTTTTTGAAGACCAGCCGCTTGAGAAAATGAATGTCTCGTATCATTTGGGGCTTGGCCTAACCGAAGACGTAAAACTCGAAAATTCTGGGGCCTCCAAGTGGTATTTCCCGCCAAATTGTGAAAAGGTAAGGCGTGAGGCCCCGGGCCTTTGCAAACCGGATGCGCTTTGCGAGAGAATAAAAAATCCACTTAATTACTATTTTATAAAAATGAAGGACGCTGACGAGGGGAAGTAGGGATGCGGAAAATATAAGACCCCTAAGACCAAAGAGTGTGCACAATGTGTGGGATTGTAGGTTATATAGGTGACAGGGACGCATCGCCAGTCCTTTATGGGAACCTGAAGAGGCTTGAGTACAGGGGTTACGACTCATGCGGCATCGCGACGCTTGATGGGAAAATTCATGTAAAAAAAGACACTGGAAGCGTTGAGGAGATAAATAAAAAAGTTGACCTTGCTTCACTTCCGGGGCATCTGGGCATAGGGCATACAAGGTGGGCCACCCATGGAGGGGTGACAAAAAAGAACGCGCATCCTCACCTTGACTGCAGCGGCGAGATTGTAGTGGTCCACAACGGGATAATATCAAATTTTTCAACCCTGCGGGACTTGCTTTTGAAAAAAGGGCACAAATTCAAATCTGAAACCGACACTGAGGTGTTGGTCCACCTGATTGAAGAAAAATATGATGATGGCATCGAAAAGGCTGTGAGGGATGCACTCATGGACGTTGCAGGGACCTATGCCCTCCTTGTTTTTTCAACCCGTGAGCCTGACAAAATAATCTGCGCAAGAAATGAAAGCCCCCTTGTTCTTGGCATAGGAGCAGGCGAGATGTATATTGGTTCTGACATTGCCTCGTTTCTCAAGTACACAAAGAAGGCCGTACCGCTTGACGAGAAAGAATATGCTGTGGTCAAAAAAGACGGGTACGTAGTAAAATCGCTCGCAACAGGGAGGAAACTAAAAAAGGAAATCATGGAGATAGACTGGTCTGATGAGGTTGCAAAAAAGGACGGCTACGCACATTTCATGCTAAAGGAGATACTTGAGCAGCCCACATCTGTTGCAAGTTCGCTTAACGTCTATCCTGAAGACATCTCAAAGCTTGCATTGATGATAGATGATGCATCGAGAGTGTATCTATGCGCAGCAGGAACGAGCCTTCATGCTGCCATGCTCGGGGAGTACTGGTTTTCGTCACTCTGCAATAAGTCCGTAATCGCAATGGACTCATCCGAGCTGCAAAACAAAGGCGTGGTCGATGGAGATACGCTTGTAATTGGCATCAGCCAGTCTGGGGAGACTTACGATACGCTTGCTTCAATGAGGTATGCAAAGGAAAAAGGCGCAAAGATAGCTGCCATAGTGAATGTCACAGGTTCGACTGCCGCCAGATTTGCAGAACATGTCATCATGCAGGGCTCGGGAATCGAAATATCAGTCTGCGCAACAAAGACGTTCACATCTCAGGCCATCATTCTTCTAAGAACCGCGCTCGCACTTGCAAAGAAGAAAAAGAAAGATGTCTCAAAAATTGAAAAGGAACTATTAAAGCTCCCCGATATTCTTGAGGAAACAATAAAACTGAAAAACGAAATCAAAGAAATATCAAAGAAATATCTTACTGTAGAGAATTATATTTACGTAGGCAGAGGCATAAATCTGCCAAGCGCGCTAGAGGGTGCATTAAAACTTAAAGAAATTACATACCATCACGCAGAGGGAATGAGCGGGGGGATGCTCAAGCACGGTACGATTTCACTGATAGACAAAGATTTGAACGTGATTGCTATTGTCCCTGCGTCCGGCGAGAACAGGTCAAAGACAATGAGCAATATCCAGGAAATAAAGGCAAGAGACGGCGTTGTGGTAGGTATAACCTCTGGAAAGCCCGTGGACGGGTGTGATGCCAATATCGTTGCTCCAGAGTGTGGTGAAGCGATTTCCCCCCTGGTCTTCGCTCCCATCTACCAGCTTCTTGCATACTACACTGCAGTAAACCTTGGCAGGAATGTGGACAGGCCCCGTGCACTTGCAAAGAGTGTCACTGTTGAGTAAAGTTTATATTGCATTGTAGCGGACTTGACATACTGTTGTTAATATGGTAACGATTTTAACAGGAGGACAGTGGGGAGATGAGGGGAAAGGAAAGATAATAAGCTATCTTTGTCTAAATGACAATCCTGATATCATAGCAAGGGCCGGCGTTGGCCCAAATGCAGGACACACTGTTGTTTACAAGGGCAAGAAATACCCGCTGCGGCTTACGCCTTCCGGCTTTCTGAATAAGCATGCTAGGCTTCTTATTGGTGCCGGCGTGCTTGTAAACCCTGATGTTATTTTGGGTGAGATTAAAAGTCTTGGAATCGAGAACAGGATTGGCATTGACAAGAGGGCAGGGATAATAGAGCAGGACCACATCGAGAGAGACAAAAAATCTGACCATCTTGCCACCACTATTGGAAGCACCGGCACAGGCTGCGGACCCGCAAATATCGACAGGGCAAACAGGTCGCTTAAGCTGGCGGCGGACATAGAATCACTAAAGCCGTACCTGACAGATGTGCCGCTGGAAATGAATGAAGCCATAAATGCCGGCAAGAATGTATTCATCGAGGGCTCGCAGGGATTTGGACTCAGCCTTTTCTATGGGACATACCCCTTTGTAACTTCCAAAGACACAAATGCAGGCATGGCGTGCGTTGACCTTGGGATAGGGCCAAGAAAAGTCAAGGAGGTCATTGTCGTGTTCAAATCATTCCCGAGCAGGGTAGGGGAAGGGCCGTTTCCAACACTCATGTCCGAGGCGGAAGCGCAGCGGCGCGGGATACAGGAATTTGGAACGGTAACAGGACGGGCAAGGCGCTCCGGCACATTTGATTTTGAGCTGGCAAAGTATTCTGCAATGGTGAATTCGGCAAGCCAGATTGCACTTACATGCGTTGATTATTTTGACAGGAGTTACGCTGGTGTGCGGGAGTACGACAAGCTTTCACCAAAGATGCGGGAATTCGTAGAAAAGGTGGAGCGTGAGGTGGATGTGCCTGTGACCATCATATCAACCGGCCCTGACCTTGAAGATACGATTGACCTTCGAGAGGAAAAACTATGACGAAATACATCTTCGTTACGGGGGGTGTCCTATCGGGCCTTGGGAAGGGAGTGACCGCCGCCTCTATTGGACTCATCCTGAGAAGCAGGGGCATCAAAGTTGATATCTGTAAAATCGACCCATACCTGAATGTTGACCCGGGGCTCATGAACCCCTACCAGCACGGCGAGGTATGGGTTACAAGAGATGGGTATGAAGCCGACCTTGATTTCGGGCATTACGAGCGATTTCTCGATGTCGAAATTGACAAGGACCACAATATAACAACAGGTAAAGTGTACCTATCGGTACTTGAAAAGGAACGCATTGGAGAGTATCTGGGGCAGACTGTTCAGATAATCCCGCATGTCACTGACGAGATAAAAAAGCAGCTTGAAAAAATTGCACAGATGAACAACCCTGACATCTTGATAGTTGAGATTGGCGGTACAACAGGCGACATAGAAAGCATGCCGTTCCTTGAGGCGCTTCGCCAGATACGTATGGAGAATGGGAAGTCAAACGTCCTTTTTATTCATGTTACATTGGTTCCGACACTGGAAGCTGTAGGGGAGCCAAAAACAAAACCTACGCAGCACAGCGTAAAGGAACTAAGGGCCATTGGCATACAGCCGGACATTCTGGTATGCCGGTCAGGAAAAGAGCTGCCCAATGAGACCAAGGCAAAGCTTTCGCTCTTTTGCGATGTCAGGAAGCTTGATGTCATCAGCAACAACGATGTGGAAAGCGTGTATGAGGTGCCGCTTGTTTTGGAAAAACAGAGTCTTGGCGATAACATACTTGACAGACTGAATATCAGGGAAAAGAAGCATGACATGAAAAATTGGGAAAAGTATATCCATAAAATGAAAAATCCAAAGAGTGAGGTGGAGATTGCAGTTGTTGGAAAATACACGGACCTCCTGGATTCTTATATAAGCATAGTTGAGGCACTAAAGCATGCAGGCACTGCAAATGATGCAAAGGTAAATATCAAGTGGGTGGAATCCATAGACCTTGAGAATAACCCAAAGAGGGTTAGTGAACTTGAGGGGGTTGACGGCATCCTTGTGCCAGGGGGTTTCGGGGAGCGTGGAAGCGAGGGAAAGATCATCTCGATAAAATATGCAAGGGAAAACAAAATACCCTACTTTGGCATATGCTTTGGGTTCCAGCTGGCAGTGGTGGAGTTCGCACGAAATGTTGCCGGCATGAAGAAGGCGCACTCAATTGAATTAAATCCAAAAACAACACAGCCCGTGATAGACATACTCCCTGAACAAAAGAAAATCAAGCAGATGGGCGGGACCATGCGGCTTGGAGAGATTCCTTTTACAATTAAAGCAGGCACCATGGCCTACAAAATATACAATAAAAAAGAGGTTGGGGAGCGCCACAGGCACCGCTTCGAGGTCAACCCAAAATACATTGCAAAATTTGAAAAGCTGGGAATGAAATTTTCCGCGAAAAGTGACAAGAACCGTAGGATGGAGATACTTGAAATACCTGCTCACCCCTTCTTCATTGCAACACAGTTCCATCCAGAATTCAAATCACGGCCGCAGAGGCCCTCGCCTGTTTTTGATGCATTCATTAAGGCAGCGCTGAAGAAGTGATATTGATGTTTGATGTAACTGGTTTTATTGACGAGCAAATCAAAGAGATAAAAGAGCAGATTGGTGACAAAACTGCCATCATTGCACTTTCCGGGGGTGTGGACAGCGCGGTTGCAGCAGTGCTTGTGCACAGGGCAGTGGGTGAGCACCTTACATCGGTGTTTGTAAATCATGGCTTCATGAGAAAGGGGGAGGAAGAAGAGATAATCAAGGTTTTCAAGGAAGACCTTGGGATGAACCTTATCGTGATAAACGCTGAAGACAGGTTCTTTGATAAGCTGGTTGGTGTAAGCGACCCCGAAGAAAAACGAAAGGTCATTGGTAATGAGTTTATCTATGTCTTTGAGGAGGAGGCAAAGAAGTTAAATGCAGATATTCTCGTGCAGGGCACAATTGCGCCTGATTGGATAGAAAGCGAGGGAGGGATAAAAAGCCATCACAATGTTTCGGGGCTCCCCTCTGGCATGGTACTCAAACTAGTCGAACCCTTGCGTGACTTATACAAGGACGAAGTCAGGAAAGTTGCAAGGGAGCTTGGACTTCCTGAGAGCGTCTCCGAGAGGATGCCGTTTCCGGGTCCGGGTCTTGCTGTGAGGGTGCTTGGAGAGGTCACGCGAGAGAAGGTCGCAATTGTAAGAGAAGCGAATGCGATAGTTGAGGAAGAGATAAGAAATGCCGGGCTTGCACCCTGGCAGATGCTTGCAGCGA
>JAHJSX010000135.1 GCA_018830205.1 archaeon
CCTCACTCTGGAGTTCCATTATCACGTCTGTGACTTTTACGCCCTGCGGACACTGCTCGTAGCATTTGTAGCATGCCGTGCACTTCCATATGGCTCCCCCTCTTACAAGCTCGGAAATTTTTGCATGCTGTGTTTTCTGCACTATCTCCCGCGGCCTGAAGCCCTTCAAAAGAGGCGCAACAGGACAGCCGCCGCTGCAGATCCCGCACTGGTAGCAGGTATAAACTCTTTCCCGGATGCTTGAAATATCGCTACTCAAGGAGCCCTTCACCTTTTACTCTTTCAATCTCTGCTGTAAAATACTCC
This sequence comes from archaeon, assembly GCA_018830205.1. Taxonomy (GTDB): domain Archaea; phylum Hydrothermarchaeota; class Hydrothermarchaeia; order Hydrothermarchaeales; family Hydrothermarchaeaceae; genus JAHJSX01. The sequence continues at coordinate 307 of JAHJSX010000135.1, forward strand.
TTTGCCTTTGCAGCGTCCATCAGGCCTGAAACGTCTGACGATTTCACAACAATGAACCAAGCGTCGTCTTGCAACGACGAAGGGTCATCGGCTGCGCCCTCGTTGACCTCCACGACCTCGCCGTTTACAGGAGAATTCAGTTCTGCTGTGGCTTTGACAGTTTCCACCACGCCAAACGGCTCCCTGCCAGTTACAGAGTCCCCGACACCAGGAAGCTCTATATAGACAATGTCCCCAGCAAGTGCCAGGCCCAGTTTTGTAAGGCCAACACGAATGTTATCCCCTTCCTGCTTTGCCCACAGATAGCTGCCGGAATCCTCATAGAGGCAGTCATCTGGAAATTCTATTCCTTCTATTTCCATAAAAAATCACCTGCTAAATTATTTAACGCAATTAAGTCATCCATCATATTTATTGGTTATGGGCATCCGCCTGCCGTATCCAAAGGCCTTGGGGGTAATCCTTATGCCCACTGCCCCTTGCTGCCTTTTGTATTCACTCTTATCTACCCTCGAAATGATTTTCTCAACAACTTCAGGGTCGTGCCCCTCTTTTACGATGTCTTCTGTGCTCTTGTTTTCTTCGATATACTTGTTGAGAATATCATCAAGAACGTCATACGGCGGGAGCGTATCAGTGTCTTTTTGCCCCCGGCGCAATTCTGCCGTGGGCTCCTTTATTATGATATTCCTTGGAATCACCTTGATGTAATCGGCGAGCATGTAAACTGTGGTCTTTGGCACATCTGAAATCGCTGCAAGCCCCCCGCTCATATCCCCGTACAGGGTGGTATACCCAACAGCAGTCTCTGATTTGTTGCCGGTTGATAGCACAAGGTGCCCAAACTTGTTTGAAAGCGCCATTAACACATTGCCCCTGATTCTTGCCTGGATGTTTTCCTCTGTTATGCTCTCTTTCGTGCCCCTGAATTCATCACCGAGCATTTTTTCGTAAGCATTCACTCCTTTTGAAATCGGAATGACTTTTAATTCAATCTCCAGGTTTTTCGCAAGCTGCCGGGCATCGACCTCGCTCTCTTTAGAGGTTATTTCGCTTGGCATGAACACACCGACCACGTTTTTTGGCCCAAGCGCCTTTGCAGCGAGCGTTGCCGTGAGCGCCGAATCTATGCCTCCGCTAACTCCGATTACAACCTTCTCAAAACCGTTTTTCCTGACATAGTCTCTTATTCCCAAAACCAGTGCATTGTATATCTCTGCCACAGGTTCTTGCGACTTTTCAACTTTTTTGCCTTCTTTCAAGTCCGTCACTACAAGGTCTTCTTCAAAACGCTTGCACATTGCAACAACCTCTCCCTTCTCATTGAACACGCAGCTCCCGCCATCAAAGACGAGGTCGTCTTGGCCCCCGACGAGGTTTAGATACGCCACAAAAACGCCGTTCTCTTTAGCCCTCTTTGCAAGCATCTCTTCTCTTTCTTTTATTTTCCCAACATGAAACGGCGATGCAGAGATATTGACAACGAGCTTCGCGCCACCTTTTGCCTGCGCTTCGGTTGGCCCTCCGTCAACCCAGATGTCCTCGCATATGTTTATGCCGAGCTTTGTGCCTTTTACATCAAAGACCTGTGAGCTTTCCCCCTCAGCGAAATACCGCTTCTCATCAAACACGTCATAATTGGGCAGGTTTGCCTTGTACGCAATACCTATAACTTTTTTGTCAGTTGCAAGCGCCGCGGCATTAAAGAGTTTTCCATCGACTTCATCCACAAAGCCCACTACAGCTGCAATGCCATCCGTTTCCGTTACAATTTCAGACAATTTTTCTTTATTTTTCTTGATAAACGAGGGCTTGAGCAGCAAATCTTTTGGAGGATAACCGGTTACTGCAAGCTCTGGAAATATGACGAGGTCTGCGCCAGCGTCTTTCGCCTCTTTTATCTTCTGTACAATCTTCCTGGCATTACCCTCCAAATCCCCTACTGTGGGATTAATCTGGGCCAGCGCGATTTTGAAATCCATTGTATTATAGCTGAAACGTAACCTTTAATATTATTTCTTCCTAAACTAAGCGCATGATTGGCATTATATCAGACTCACACGACAACCTTCCCTCGGTGGAAAAGGCCGTGGATTATCTAAATTCGCTTGACTTGGAGCTTGTAATCCATGCCGGCGATTACATCGCGCCCTTCACTGCAATCGAACTCAAGAAGCTTGACGCAAAAATGGTGGGCGTTTTCGGCAACAATGACGGCGAGAAAGACGGCCTCAGGAAGCATCTGCCGGAGCTTACAAATTTCC
>JAHJSX010000136.1 GCA_018830205.1 archaeon
AGATTGAGGTGGGTAAAAATGTTAAGACAACTCAGGAATTACTTCCTTACGGGGCTTGTCATATTCATTCCTCTTGCATCAACATTATGGGTCATAACGGTCACCTTCAATTTTCTCGATGGGATTTTAAAACCGATTACAAGCCGGTTTATTAATATCCCTGGAATAAGCTTTTTGGTTCTGATAATTTTGATTACCTTCATTGGAATGCTCGGGACACTGGCATGGGGGAAAAAGGCTGTAGGTATTCTGGAAAGTGGCCTGCGTAGAATACCCTTTGTTGGCGGGGTGTATAAAACAGTGAAAGAGGCAAGCGATACGATACTTACAAAGCGGCCAAAGGACTTCAAGTCAATCGTGCTCGTGGAATTTCCAAAAGCGGGGTCGTACGCCATCGGCTTTACAACAGCATCAAATATGGCGGAAGTAAGTGCCAAGGTCGGGCGCGAGGTAATCAATGTTTACGTGCCGACTACCCCTAACCCAACGTCAGGGTTCTTAATTATGGTTCCAAAAGAGGAAGCAGTGTATCTTGACATGACTGCAGAAGAGGCCTTCAAGCTAATTCTTTCCGGGGGACTGTCCCAGAAAAAGAATTCTGAACCATGATGCCAGATGACCACCCCAGATACAAGTCACTAAAAGAGCGAGAGGCCCTAATCGAAGGCTATAAAAAGGGCATCACCGCCGAAGCAGGCCTTATCGCACATGGCAGGGGCGAGGCCTTTGACTACCTGCTTGGCGAGGTGACAACGCCGCATGCCAAATTTGCAATCAAAGCTGGTGCCGCTGCTCTTCTTCTTGGTGAAAATCCAGTGATATCTGTGAATGGGAATACTGCCGCCCTTTGTCCAGACGCCCTTGTTGAACTTTCAGATGCCACAGGTGCTAAACTTGAGATAAACCTGTTTTACCGCTCGGATGAGCGGGTAAAAAAAATTGAAGAAGTCCTGAGGGACAAAGGCGCAAAGGATGTACTCGGACCTGGGCCTGACAAAGAGATAGAAGGACTCTCAAGCGAGAGGCGAAAAGTCACGAGGGAGGGGATTTACAAAAGCGATGTCGTGCTTGTGCCGCTTGAAGACGGGGACCGCACGGAGGCTCTTGTAAAAATGGGCAAAAAAGTAATAGCAATTGATTTGAACCCGCTCTCAAGGACGGCGCAGACTGCGACCATAACGATTGTTGACAATGTCACAAGAGCGATACCGGAGCTTGTCAAGTGTGTGAATGAATTAAAAAAATTAGATAAAGAAGAGCTTCTGGAAATACAGGGGGGTTTTGATAATGAAGAGAACCTCAAAGACGCTGTGAAATGCATCCGAAAGCTATGAATTTACTCTTATATTTTTGGCATCTCTGGTATCTCGAAAGGCAAACGGACGCTGGTTTGGGCCATGCCTATGTGGATTAAATATATTGCAGCTGCCCCCCCTATGATGGCAAGAAAAGTGATTATGAAGAAATATGCAAAAACTGCTCTTATCCTTGTTGTTTTATGGACTTTTATAAGTCCTGCTATTGAAAGACGTATTCCATAAAGCGAGATTACTGCACCTGCTATTGGAATCCATAAGAATACTGCGGCAGCCTGTGCATACGATATTACCTTAATGGTGGATTTAAACCCTTTTCTATTCTCTCTTGCAAAAATCAGCACCCCTGCATGCACGATAAGGCCCTGGGCAAAAACAATAATAAGTCCAATTAAAAGAGCTATGGGAGGAAGCAAGAGTGCTGGAAAATCCAAATAAGGAATACCAAAAAAAGGAGTGAGTATTGCAAAAGGGGTATAGCAGACCAGTGCAAACTTCAGTGGTTCTTTATAACCTCCCTTGAGGGACATATTTTTAAAAAACGCAGAGGGTTTTAAAAATATCTGCTTCCATTTGTCAATGAATCCTTTGACTATTGCCCACTTCACTTTTAATTTTTCATCGAATTGTTCAGACTTCTCTTTTGCGATTTTCTCTTTATGTTTTTTGATTCTGGTATTTCGTGATTTTATGATGCCGTATGCGACTTCCCCTCGTTGTGTAAGCTCGTATATTTTCGGTCTTGGCGTGTCCCACAGGCCTTCAGAGATATCCAGAAGCGTGTCAAGCTTTTTTCTGTCAATTTCCAGTTCCTTGAGGATTTCTTCATATGGCATGCGATATCCTTCATAGAGGAGTTCGATTAAGCGGGCCACCTCTGGGTCCTTGACAATGTCATACAGAGACACTATTCCACCTCTTCAATTGAAAGATAAAGTGAGGGGTTTACGATGCTGATGTACGTATAGACGATTGCCTGGAATAGCCTTGCAATGACAAACAGGATTATTGCACTAACAGCAACAAATCCATGAACTTCGGTAAGCATTACAGCAGCCATTGCTACGAGCACCATGGCCATAAATAAAAAGTTTACCTTGATGACCATCCCTTTGTGCTTCATTCCAAGAGATGCGCTTTTTAGGACCGCGTCCTTTGTGCTGCGCCCCTCGACCATTGCGACAGGCACCGCAAAGAAGAACACGAGTGCAAAAGCAATGATTGCAATAATCATCACCCCGATTGCCAGAAGGAGAAACAACGGATTTTGCGTCGAGATGTAAAATCTTCCAAGGAGAAGGTAAATCACAATGAAAAGACCCACAAATATTGTTGCGAGGACGCCGATGAACATCAGGACCCTGGCGCCGGTTACTGCGTCTTTGAGGGCCCTCGAAAGAGAAATCGATTTACGCTTGTGGAAGTCGGCCGCAATCCTTGCATACATGCCATATGTCAAAATATCTACGGCATACACAAGCAGGAAGAAGGCTGCGAAAACGAGAATTTCGTCCATGAATGGCGATATTGCCCTACCAATGTCTGGTGTCGTTCCCATGCCCCCTGCACGCTCCATCTCACGGTTCATAACGCGACTGAGCTTGAGGCTGATGCTGGCAGCGTATATGACGAAAAACGTGTTCAGAAACGTCGTGAAAATCCTTGGCACGAAGACCTTTGGCTCATGCTTCATGAGCTTTAATGATTCTTTGAAGACCTCGATGAGCTGCATACAAAAAATATAAATGCCCTACATTAAAACATTGTCCCCTAATGCGCCTTTTTAACTTGAGCGAACTATCAAAATCCGAGTATAATAAACTCATAAACCGCTCACATGCAAAAATCAAAAAGGTGACGCCCGGCGTTTTGAAGATTGTGGAGGATGTTCGCAAAAATGGTGACGGGGCCCTTTCGAAGTACACCAAAAAATTCGATGGTGTTGATATATCACAGTTCAGAGTAGCCGAGGAGGAAATCACTGAAGCAAAAAAAAGTGTCAGGGAGGATGTGCTCAAAGCCCTGGCCAATGCAAAGAAAAATATCGATGTCTTTCACGAAAAACAGAAGAAAAGTGGCTGGTCATACAGGAAAGGAACTGCAAAGCTGGGGCAAATTGTACGGCCAATTGATAGTGTTGGGTGTTATA
>JAHJSX010000137.1 GCA_018830205.1 archaeon
AAAAGGCACGCTTGGAAACAAAAATTGAAGGGTCAATGCCTGTAGCTGATATCGCCCTAAAGGCCATTACAGAAGAAATACCGGAAATTAATGGAAAAAAAATCGTACTTCTTGGAGCTGGTACAACTGGCAGAAAAATAGCGAAAGAGCTGTCTAACAAGAAAGCAGAGGTAATCGTCATCAACAGGAATATGGACATTGGGCAGATTACTGCTAAAAAAGTTAGGGGCACCTTTTTGGAGTACTCAAAGCTTAATGAAACACTTCTGGGCGCCGATGTCCTTATATGTGCCACGCTTGCATCCCATTACCGGGTGCTGCCAGAGATGATTGAAAAAAGGAGTTCACCGCTTGTAATCGTGGATGTATCGCCTTTTGGGAACGTTGCACCTGATGTCGCTTCGATTGATAGGGTGATATTAAAAAACGGAGAGCTTGAAAAGGCCGTAAAGCAAAACCATGAAACAGCTAAATTAGAAATCCCTAATGTTGAGAAGATAATCCAGGAGGAGTTGTAGAGAGATGAAAATTGGGCGTTTCCTTAACGGAGGCAAGGTCGTTGAAGGTCGTATTGAAGATGGAGAAGTCGTAACTAAAAGTGATGAAAGACTGAAAATAAAAGACCTCAAATACCTGAGCCCGGTCAATCCATCTAAAATAATATGTGTAGGGCTAAATTACGTTGACCATGCAAAAGAGCTTGATATGGAGCTTCCTCATGAGCCAATTCTATTTCTAAAGGCGCCGAGCGCTGTAATCGGGCACGAGGATATCGTTAGATATCCGCGGACGACGCAAAAGCTCGACCATGAAGCTGAGCTTGCGATTGTTATAGGCAAGAAATGCAAAGAAGTTAAGGCTGAAGATGCATATGATGTAATAGAAGGCTATACCTGCTTCAATGATTTAACGGCAAGGGACCTGCAAAAGCTCAACATGCAATGGACAAGGGCAAAAAGCTTTGATACGTTTGCACCCATTGGCCCGCACATCGTGACAAAAGACGAAATAGACCCCAGTAATCTCAACATAAAGATGCTGGTGAACGGCGAGATACGCCAGGATTCAAATACAAAGAATCTGATTTTTGATGTTCCATCGCTTATTGAATTCATTTCAGAAATTATGACACTCAATCCAGAAGATATAATATCAACCGGCACCCCGCCTGGAATTGGGCCGGTTAAAAAAGGCGATGAAATGGAAGTCAAAATCGAGGGAATTGGAACACTTAGAAATAGAGTCTCATAGTACTTTTCTAAGAATCAAGTCCCCTTTTTTTGGTGTAATGTCAAGTCCTGACCTAACGTCTATCTCATCTCCCTCTTTCCACCCTGCGAGTTTAATCATTTCACCTGGAAGAAGAATGAAATGTTTTCCCTTGGTTGTCTTTTGAAGTTTTTCCATATCAACAATAAAAGTAGAGTGTGTAATTAATTTTTCCCTGACTTTTCAAGCAGGTCCTTAACAATTTTCAGCAGTTCTTTTCTATCGAAGGGCTTGTTTATGTGGACGTCAGCATGGGCGTACTTGTAGCTCTTTTCTACCGATTCTTCACTCGTGCGTACAGTAAACATCGCAACGGGGATGTCGCTTGTTTCCTTGTCCTCTTTGATTCTTTTGCACGCATCCCAGCCGTCATCGCCGGGCATCATGATGTCGAGCAGAATAAGGTCGGGTTTTTTCTCTTTTATTCGCTTGAAGCATTCTTCACTGTTCTTTGCAGCGGTCACTTTGTGGCCCTCTTTCTCAAGCATTATCTTTGTAAGAACCACAATTTCCGGCTCATCGTCAACCACAAGTATGTTCGCCACTTATATCCCGCCTTATTCCTTATTTTTAAATTCTAGAACGTATACTATTTTTAGTGCGACATAATATAAATATTTACATGGAAGCAATTCTTGCGATAATCGACGAAATAAAGTCGACAATGCCAGGCCGGGAAGGGATTAATAAAATAAAAACAAAAGTGGCAGGAGAATACGGACTTAATAAAATTCCTACAAATGCGGAAATCCTCTCATTTGTGGAACCTGACGACCTGCCAGTTCTAGGTCCACTGCTGCAGAAAAAGCCCATAAGAACAATATCAGGGATTGCTATTGTCGCTGTGATGGCAAGACCCCATCCATGTCCCGGGGAATGCATCTACTGCCCCGTGGGCGAGAACGCGCCCCAGAGCTATACCGGAGAAGAGCCAGCCGCTCTCAGGGCCAAAAGGGCGAACTTTGACCCGTATGCGCAGGTAACTGACAGGCTTTCGCAGCTTTCACAAATTGGGCACCCGGTGGATAAGGTAGAGCTTATCGTCATGGGGGGCACGTTCAATGCACAGCCCCTCGACTATCAGGAGTGGTTTGTAAAAAGATGCTTCGAGGCAATGAATGATTTTGGCGTTGGGGAATCAAAAGAAACAAAAAGCCTAAAAGAAGCACAAAAACAAAACGAGACGGCCGGCGTAAGAAATGTGGGAATGACATTTGAGACCCGGCCTGATTTTGCAGATGTTGAGCAGGTCAAGCGGATGCTTGGATATGGAGTGACAAGGGTGGAACTCGGCGTGCAGACGCTAAGTGATTCTATTTATGAAAAAGTAAAAAGGGGGCATACGGTTGATGATGTCGCAAGTGCGACAAAAATCCTAAAAGATGCGGGCCTCAAGGTCGGCTACCACATGATGCCCGGGCTTTTTTCTGATATTGACAGGGACCTTGAGATGTTCAAGACCCTGTTTGAGGACAAAAGGTTCAAGCCAGATTTCCTGAAGATTTATCCCACTCTTGTTATCGCAGGTACAGGACTTTATGAAATGTGGAAAAAGGGAGAGTATGAGCCGTATGGCGATAAGGAAGCGGTTGAACTTATTTACAGAATTAAAAAAATCATGCCAAAATGGACACGGACCATGCGCATACAGCGCGACATTCCACAGGGGCTGATTGCGGCAGGTGTAAAAAGAGGAGACATTGGTGCGATTGTAAGTGAAAAATTGGATGGATGTTGCAGGTGCATAAGATGCAGGGACGTAGGCCATATGGTATACAGGGGAAAGACAATAAACGAAAACAATATAGAAATTATAAAAGAATTATATATGGCTTCGGGGGGCACTGAATACTTCATCTCAGCAGAAGACGTTGAAAACGATGCCCTCATTGCATATCTTAGGCTCAGGCTTGATGAACGTGCAACAGTGAGGGAACTCAGGGTACTGGGGCCAATGGTGCCGCTGGGAGATAGAAATGAAGGTGGAAAGCAGCACAGAGGATGGGGAAGCGCGCTTCTAAAGACGGCGGAAGAAATTGCAAAAGGGAACAAAAGAAAAAAAATCGTTGTCACAAGCGCAATCGGCACGAGGGAGTATTACAAGTCCCTTGGATACAAAAGGCGTGGAACGTATATGGAGAAAAACCTTTATTAGACATTTAGCCCATTTAGGTGTGGTGAATTAGATTTGGCCAATATTTCAATGATTGGAACCGGATACGTCGGGCTTGTCACAGGTGTGTGTTTTGCAGAGCTCGGAAACAACGTGGTATGTGTTGACGTGGATTCGGAGAGAGTAAAAAAGATTAACTCATCAATTCCCCCCATATACGAAAAGGGACTGGAAGACCTGCTCAAAGAAAACATTGAAAATAAAAGAATAAGGGCAACCACTGACCTGAAAGACGCAGTTTTGAATACTGACATCTCATTTATCTGCGTTGGTACTCCTTCCGGCCTTATTGATTACATTGACTTAAAATACATCAAAGAAGTCTCAAAGGACATCGGCAGGATAATCAAAGATAAAGATTATCACCTCGTGGTCGTAAAGAGCACGGTCGTGCCGGGCACGACTGAACACTCAGTCATTCCTCTTTTGGAGAAGAATTCCGGGAAGACTGCTGGAGATGGTTTCGGTGTTGCAATGAACCCTGAATTCCTGCGGGAAGGAAATGCAATAAAGGATTTCATGAAACCTGATAGGGTTGTGCTTGGCGGCATCGATGAAAAGTCAACGGATGCATTATATGAACTTTACAAGGATTTTGACTGCCCGATTCTAAAGACCGACCCCAGCACTGCCGAGATGATAAAGTACGCGACAAACTCTTTCCTTGTAACAAAAATCAGCTTCATAAATGAGATTGGGAACATCTGCAAGTCGCTTGGGATTGATGTCTACGAGGTTGCAAAGGGGCTCGCAATGGATTCCAGAGTTTCACCGCACTTTCTAAATGCAGGCATCGGTTTTGGCGGAAGCTGCTTTCCAAAAGACGTAAAGGCGCTTGTGGGAAAGGCAAAAGAGGTCTACTACAGGCCAATTGTCCTAAACGCTGCACTCGAGCTAAACGAAAGCCAGCCGCTGCGGATGATAGAGCTCCTTGAGGGAAAAATAGGCTCCTTGAAGGGCGTTAAAATCGTGGTCCTGGGCCTTGCATTCAAGCCCGGCACAGACGACATGCGCGAGGCCCCCTCCCTAAAGATTATACAGAACCTGCTCAATAAAGGGGCAGAGATTTGTGCGACCGACCCTAAAGCAATAGAAGAAGCAAAGCATATGTTTGGGAAACATGAACGGCTGAAATTTGTCGAATCTGTAGAAGAGGCAGTTAAGTTCGGCAGATATGTGCTCATCGTTACCGAATGGGATGAATACAGAAATGAAGACCTTTATAAGGGCAAGGTTGTAATAGACGGAAGAAGAGTCGACGAGGCGCGTGTCGCAGATGAGTATGAAGGAGTGTGCTGGTAATGAAAGCAGTTATACCTGCTGCAGGATATGGTACTAGGTTTTTGCCTGCAACTAAAGCGCAACCAAAGGAGATGCTGCCGGTCTATGACAAGCCGACTATCCAGTACGTGGTAGAAGAGGCGGTTGCTTCAGGAATAGATGACATCCTCATAATTATTGGCAGGGGCAAAAGGGCAATAGAAGACCACTTCGACCGCTCGATTGAACTTGAACTCTCGCTTAAGAATTCGCAAAAAGACGAATACTTGAAGGAGATTATCGACATCTCTGAGCTTGCAGATATCCATTTTATCAGGCAGAAGGAGCAAAAAGGGCTTGGGGACGCGGTTTATACTGCAAGAAAGTATGTTGGCGACGAACCATTCTGCGTGCTTTTGGGTGACACGGTCACCGTATCTGAGACCCCATGTACAAAACAGCTTATTGATATTTACAACAAACATCAGGGTTCTGTAATTGCAGTTGAAAAAGTGAAAAAAGAAGAGATTGAAAGATATGGAATTGTCAAAGGTGAGTCAATCGACGGTGTTTTAAAAATAACCGGTGTTGTAGAAAAACCAAAATTTGAGGACGCGCCGTCTGACCTTGGCATCATCGGCAGGTATCTCCTAACACCTGAAATATTCGACTGCATCAAAAAGACAAAGCGGGGCTCTGGGGGAGAGATACAGCTGACAGACGGAATCGGGCTTTTGAAAGACATGCAGGACGTCTATGCCTATGAATTTAAGGGAAAGAGATACGACATAGGTACCAAACTCGACTGGCTCAAGAGTTCAATAGAAATTGCGCTTCAACGGGATGATATTGGCGATGAGCTTTTGGATTACCTTAAAGAACTAACAAAAAGCAAGTAAGGACAAATGGAAATGGACTTAAAAAAATTCGCACAAGACAAAGAGATTCTTATCACCGGCGGAGCTGGATTTCTTGGCTCTTATCTGTGCGAGGCCTTCATAGAAGCGAGTGCAAAGGTTACATGCCTTGACAATTTCGCAAGCGGGCTTGCTTCCAATGTTGACTCCTTGAAGGATAACAAGAACTTCACATTCGTAGAACATGACATATCAAAGCCAATTTACTTTGAAAATAAGTTTGACCTGGTCATGCATATGGCCTCACGGGCATCACCCTTTGAGTTTGATAAATATCCTATCCAGATACTCAAAGCAAACACACTTGGCATATGGGTCGCGCTTGGCATTGCAAAGAAGCACGGCGCCAGGTTTGTATACACCTCGACAAGCGAGGTCTACGGCAATCCTGACCCGAAATTCGTCCCGACCCCCGAAACATACAACGGGAACGTAAATCCAATCGGCCCAAGAGGCTGCTATGACGAGTCAAAAAGGGCGGGCGAGGCCTTTGTGGTGGCGTACAGGCACCAGCACGGCATAGACACCAGGATGGCAAGAATTTTCAACACATACGGCCCCAGAATGCGTGCAGACGACATCTACGGACGCGCGCTGCCACGGTTCATTGACCAGGCCCAAAAAGGTGAGGATATCACAGTTTTTGGGGACGGCTCACAGACGAGGTCATTCACTTACGTCACTGACCAAGTCGAAGGCCTGCTACGGCTTGCAGCAATGGACGAGGCAGCGGGAGCGGTAATAAACATCGGGAACAACAAGGAAACTAGCATTTTGGAGCTAGCAGAAATGATAAAGAAACTTACAAATTCCACATCCAAAATAACCTTCCACCCGCTTCCAGAAGATGACCCCTTGAGGCGATGCCCGGATATTTCACGGGCAAAGAAAATCCTTGACTGGACACCAAAGGTGCCTCTTGAAGAGGGGCTAAAAGGCATAATCGAGTGGTTTAGATGAGGGTACTCGTTACGGGTGGGGCGGGGTTTATCGGCTCAAATGTTGTTGATTTGCTAATTTCTAAAGGTCACGATGTGTGTGTTATAGACGACCTATCTTCCGGTAGGAAAAAACACGTGAATGACAAAGCCACCTTTTATGAAATGAGCATATTGGACGATGGTATTGGAAAAATCATAAAAGATGAAGACATTGAGTGCGTGATTCACCACGCCGCGCAGATAAATGTGCGAAAATCGGTTGAGGCCCCGGTTTTTGATGCAAAGGTGAATATCCTTGGCTCCCTGAACCTTCTCGAATCATCAAAAGATGTGAAAAAATTTATTTTTGCTTCAACAGGCG
>JAHJSX010000138.1 GCA_018830205.1 archaeon
CGATACGTGGCACGCCAATGGAAAACTCAAAACCTGACCCGATTGATGTTGCAAAAACAATTGCCATTGCCCAGCTCGCTTTCCCGGATACTCCGATTACCCTTGGGTGCGCTCATTCCAAAGGCACAGACCGTGCGAAGATAGAGGAACTCGCGCTTCACGCGGGGGCCTCAAGCATTGCGATTCCTGCTCCAAAGACTGAAGCCGTTGCAAAAAAAATGGGATATAAAGTCACAAAAATCCAGACCTGCTGTGCAATTCCAAAAAAATGTGAAAAGAAAATTCGTGTATCGGTGGGAACGGCCAACCAGCTTGGGCTGCGCCCCTGCAAAAACCCTGTTTTAATGGAGACGGCCTACCTTCTAACTTACTACGATGGACATTGCTCTGCAAACTGCCAGTTCTGCTCGCAGGCAAGGGAAAGCGGCGCAAGCCTTGCCCGCGTTGCACGGGGCGTCTATCCTGAATACTCTCTTGAGGATACGATAAAGGGGCTTGACTCTGCTGCAAAAGAAGGAAGCATAAAGCGGGCCTGCATCCAGACAATCAACCGGCCGGAAATCATGGGAGAATTGGCACCGCTAATACAGGACCTCAAAAAGACAGGCGTACAGATTTCCCTCTCCCGCCACCCCTCAAGCATTGATGAGCTCGAAAAATTGAAAGAACTGGGAGTCGGGAGAATCACAATCCCACTTGACGCCGTGACAGAGGAGCTTTTCGACAGGATAAAAGGTAAAACCGTGGGCAACCCTTACAGGTGGAAAGAACACTGGAAGGGGCTTTCGAGGGCCGTTGAGGTTTTTGGAAAAGGGCGGGTGGGCACTCATATAATACTGGGATTTGGGGAGACCGAAAGGGAAGCGCTTGAGACAATCGCCCGCCTTCTGGAGCTTGGCGTTGGGACAGGCCTTTTTGCCTTTGTTCCTATAAAGGGGACGCCGCTTGGGGATATGCCAAAACCGTCTGTCGAGTCATACCGGAGGGTCCAGCTGGGATACTACCTTCTAAGGAAAAAAATTGTTAATTTTTCTGAGTTTGGTTTCAAGGGCGGTGCGGTGAGTGATTTTTTTATCCCCAAAGAAAGGCTCATCAAAATCATTGGGACTGGAAAGCCCTTCGTCACGGCGGGGTGCCCCAACTGCAACCGGCCATACTCGACAGAGTCACCGCAGGGCCCAATTTACAACTATGCCCAGCTTCCATCGAAAAGCGAAATAAAGGAAATAAAAAATCAGCTGGGATTATGAATAAAATATTAAAAAAAGCAGAAGGTGGAGAGCCTGTTTCTTATGAAGAGGCAGAAGAGCTTTTTTTATTTGATGATAGTGAGCGTCTTTTTGAGACCGCGCGGCTTGTGGCACGGGAGAACATCGGCAAAAAAATAACGTTTTACAAAAATGCATTCCCGCCGGTATCGGTCACCGGAACTAAATGCGCTCTCAGCTGCCACCACTGCCAAGGGCACTATCTAAAGCATATGGCTCCTGCCACAACAAACGAAGCACTTTTGGAATACTGCACAAAGCTTCAAAACCAGGGGGTGGCCGGCATTGTACTAAGCGGTGGAAGCAGGCGCGACGGCATCGTGCCGCTTGATGATTTTGAGGGAGGAATCAGGGATGTAAAGGACAAGACCGACCTAAGCATTCTCGCCCACACGGGTCCGATTAATGATAGGCAGGCAAATACCCTCAGCGGGGCCGGGCTTGACGGCTCGCTGCTTGATGTTATTGGAAGCGCAGATACGACGGAGAAGGTACTTGGCGTACGGATAACGCCTGAAAGATATGCGAGCGCAATCAAAGCCATCAACGAAAATGAAATGATGTTCTCGCCCCATATAATCGTTGGCCTGGATTACGGAAAAATCAATGGAGAGTTAAAGGCCCTCGAACTTTTGCGAGGTGCGAGTGTTGACAACATATGTATAATAGTCTTGATTCCAACAAAAGGCACTCCAATGGAAAATGTTCCTCCTCCTTCTCCCGAAACCGTGGGCCGGATTACTGCTATCGCCAAGCTAATGCATCCTGATGTTCCTATCTCGCTTGGGTGTGTCCGTCCTGGCAAAAATTATAGACAGGCCATAGACAAAGCAGCGATCTTGGCTGGCGCAAGTAAGGTTGCTATTCCAAGCAATGCCGCTGAAAAAACCGCAAAAGAATTGGGTCTTAAAATAAAAGAAATTGAGCAGTCTTGTTGTGGACTTCGTAATGATTAGTTAAGTTGTCAAGCGAACGAACTACCGTAATTTGTCTATCTTTTTCTGTATAACGCCAGCAGCGATGCTGATGGAATTAAGGCAGTGCGATATCAGTGGTGCGTAGGCCGTCTCATAGAACATGAGCTCCTTGGTCGTGACGCCGTTGTATATGGCCACCGCAATCTGGTCAATCTTTGATGCCACCTTCTCGCCTATTATCTGGGCGCCCATAATCTTTCCATGCGGGTCTGCCACCATCTTTACTGTGCCCTTGATTTCCCCGGGCCTGCAAAGCGGCCTTTCTGTCTGCTGTACCTTGCCCACGACGCACGGGATTTCTTTGAATTTCGCATAGGACTGTGTTATGCCCACGGTTCCCATTTCATGTGTAAACACCCTCATTATGCCGGGCATTAATGCCCCCTCGTATGTGAGGTCGCCGCCCATGGCATTTATGCCTGCGATTCTGCCCTGCTTGTTTGCTGTTGAACCCAGGAAGGGTATAATCGGCTCACCTGTTACGACATGCGTTGTCTCCGCGCAGTCGCCGGCAGCGAAAACCCCTTCGATATTTGTCTCAAGGTGTTCGCTGGTCTTTATTCCGCCCGTTGGTCCAAGTTCAAGTTTTGTATCTTTTAGAAACTCAACGTTTGGCCTGCTTCCGGTTGATACGAATACG
>JAHJSX010000139.1 GCA_018830205.1 archaeon
AGACTATTTTGATAAAATCTACGCGTCTGACGGGGCACTGGGCCTTATTGTGGCGGGCCTTAGCAATGGCGAGATAGAAAAGAAAGACTATGGATTTGGAGGCAAATTAAAGGGCAGGGCCGGAATTGCGGGTTTGAGACTCTCAGAGGTTTTCAAGCCAACCAAGGTCACGCTTTCAGAAGAGGAGGCCTCAGGTGATATCGCGGGACTTACAAAATCGGTCGTTGAGGGTACATATGCAATGAACCCGGCGACATCCAAACTAAGAAGGACCCATATCGAGATGGAGTCGCCGGAAGGCGAGGACATCGGCGACAAGGAAATAAAAGTCAAAGAATATGCAGGATACAAACCCGGAAAGGCCCCAGCTGGCCTGAATAAATGGGAAGAGGTGGAAGGCGAGACCTCCCTTGGAACATTTGTGGACATTGAAAAAGAAGTCGACGTTGAAGAGGTCCTCATATTCATCAAATATTCCAAAGAAGAACTGGAAAAGCTGGCCATCAGTGAAGAGCAATTGTACATAAAGTGGTATGATGACGACCCGGACTCGGATACATACGGCAGGTGGATAACCATCACCGAGGGAAATCCTGAATGGGTAATTTCAATTGCGCTCGACAAGGAAAATGAGGGCGTATGGGTCAGGACAAAGCACTTCTCAGTATATGGAATAGGCGGCAGCGTTTACGGGGTCCAGGGTTCTGTTTATGGTGTTTCTGGGCACGTCATAGGCCCACCGCCAGAGCCGCTCCCTGAAGCAACGGCAGTGACAACCGTCCCAATTGAGCCAATCAAGGAGATAGAGCAGCCCGGTTTCGTAAAGAGAATATTTTTACTTGTTAAGGCAGTAATACTTGGAAGGTGATAAAATGAAATGGGCATTATTTTTAATCTTGAGTTTTAGTCTTTTTGCTGTGCCTGGGGTGTTGGCAGAGGAAGAGCTTCCGCCAGAATTGGCACTTTACGCAGACGGGGGGCTTGACATGGAAACAGCTGCGATAGTACTGGAAAAGCTTGAAGAAAACAAGGACGCAATTAACGAATATCTTGATAGCTCAGGGATTCCCGGCCCGGTCAAGGGCTTTACGTCCGGAAGATACAATGTCCACATCGGGGATGACACCATCGGCGTGGTAATGGAGGGCGGAAATCTTGAGGAAGTCGCCGAGGGTGGCATTTTGAACCCGACAACCGACATTTACGCTGATGAGGAGGTTATAGAAAAAATCGTAAACTCTGGGGACCCCCTCGAAGCCATTCTCGAAGCCAAAAAAACCGGTGAGCTGACAAAGGAAGACCACGGTCTTGTGCCAAAGATAAAAGGGTTCTTCATGGACATAACGCTCAAGATTCTTGACCTAGTGAGCTAAATGAAAATCCTGGTGATTGCAAACCGGGGCCAGTACAACCACCGCATATACCGGACCCTGAAATACCTCGGGGCTGATGCAAAGCTTGTTCAAAACACAATATCGGTGGGTGAGGTAGAAGCCGAGGTGCCAGACGGCATCGTGGTCGGCGGAGGGCCGTTTCTAGATGAAATTGGAAACTCAGCGGAAATTATAGAGCGATTCTACAAAGAGATGCCCATCCTTGGAATATGCCTCGGCCAGCAGCTCATTGCGAAACAGTTCGGGGGAGAGGTAAGGACCGCGGAAGTCGGGGAATACGCTAATTGTGAAATCATGGTCGATGATGAAGACGCTCTCCTAAAAGGTGTTGGCCCAAAATTCGATGCATGGGTCTCCCACAAGGACGAGGTATCAAAGATTCCCAATGAGTTTGTCAAACTTGCCCATTCCGCAACCTGCGAATTTGAATCTGTCGCCCACAAAAAGTTCCCGCTTTACGGCGTCCAGTTCCATCCAGAGGTCGAGCATACGCCCAAGGGACCTGATATTTTCAAAAACTTCCTTGGGACTGTTAAAACTGCTTGATGATTTCACGCTCGCTCATGGTGCGCTCGCAAAAGGAGCACCGAAGTTTTAGTGGGCTGATTTCCTCGACCGCAAACAGGGTTTTCGTGGCCTCAAAGTTCGTGATGCAGTTGGGGTTGTCGCATTTCAGGACCCCCTCCACTGTTTTTGGGAGTGAGACGTCTTTTTTTTCCTTTACTTCAAAGTCCCTGATTATGTTTATGCTTGAGTTGGGGGATATCAGTGAGATTTTATCGACTTCGACGGCTTTTAGCTCTCGTCCTTCTATTTTTACTATGTCCTTTGTGCCCATCTTCTTTGAAGGCACGTTCATGGCGACAGTGAGAACTGCCTTTGGGTATTCCTTGTGAACCCCTATTATCTGCAGCACATTAAGCGCCTGGCCGCCTGTTATGTGGTCAATGACCGTGCCGTTTTCAATACGCTTTACCTTTACGCCTTTCATCAGTCAAGCGCCCCCATGACAAGGCCCAAAAGGGCCATCCTTACAGGAAGCCCATAATGCACCTGCTTGAAGTATCTTGCATGTTTTGTAGCGTCGACTTCCGGCGCTATTTCATCGACCCGCGGGAGCGGGTGAAGGATTATCGAGTTCTTTTTCGCAGACTCCAGGGTCTTTAGGGTAATCTTGTATGCCCCCTTTACCTTTTCGTATTCTTCCGGGTCCGGGAACCTCTCCTTCTGTATCCTTGTGACATACAGCACGTCAAGGCCCGGGATTGAGCCCTCCAGGTCGTTTGTTTCCTCTATTTTTGTGTTGAATTTTGCGAGGTCTGTTATGACTTCCTCTGGCATCTCGAGGCCCTTTGGGGATATGAAGGTCATCTTTGCGCCAAACATCGAGAGTGCATAGGCAAGTGAATGGGCTGTGCGCCCATATTTTAAATCCCCGATTAAGGCGATATTTTTCTTGAGGGCGCCTGTTTCCCGTTTGATGGTGTAGAGGTCAAGAAGCGTCTGTGTCGGGTGCTGGTTTGAGCCGTCGCCAGCATTTATCACAGGGACGCTTGCTACATTGGCTGCAAGCCTTGCCGAACCCTCCTGCGGGTGCCGGATTACA
The DNA here is from genome assembly GCA_018830205.1 of archaeon. Taxonomy (GTDB): domain Archaea; phylum Hydrothermarchaeota; class Hydrothermarchaeia; order Hydrothermarchaeales; family Hydrothermarchaeaceae; genus JAHJSX01. The sequence goes on from JAHJSX010000139.1 coordinate 3,001, forward strand.
ATTGCGTCCGCGTAGCTTTCCACTGTTCTTATAGTGTCCTTGAGGCTTTCCCCCTTGGATGTGGATGTCGTGCCAGATTCTGAGAAGCCGATTGAGCTGCCCCCCATTCTCCCCATAGCAGTCTCGAACGAAAGCCTGGTCCTGGTACTTGGCTCAAAAAACAGGGTTGCCAGTATTTTCCCGTCCAGGTATTTGTTTTTTCGGGCCCCATGCTTTTCCATGTCTTCTGAAACTTTAAGAATGTGATTTATTTTGGACTTGCTCAGGTCTCTTATGGAGATGATATCATGCAGCTCCATAACTCACCTTCCAAAAAGCCCTTTAAGTCTGTCAATGATGCCTTCCCCTTGCGGCTCTTGCGGTGCAGGACCTATTTCAATTTCCTCGTCACTCCCTTCTTCGCCCACAAGCTCCAGTGCAAGTTTTCTTATTACATGGACCGAACGTGCGTTCGGGTTTTGCAGTATCACAGGCTTTCCTGCTGAAAGGCTCATTTTTATTTCAGGATCCTCTGGTATCACTGATACCACTTTCGTTTCAAGTATTGTTTCCACCTCGCCTACCGCCAGGTCAGTCCTGTCAAAAAGCGCCCTGTTAATCACCACTCCAAGTATGTTTGCACCGAGCTTTTTGGCGACTATCTTCGTTTTTAAAACGTCCGACATTGCAGATATCTCAGGAGTCGTGACAAGCAGAAGCTCTTCGCCAACTGACATCGATACAACAACAGGCCGCCCTATGCCGCTTGGAACGTCTATAATCAGGATTTCGCACATCTGCCGCAGGGCCTCAAGGACATCGCCCAGCCGATCGTACTCAATTTTGCGAAGGCCGTCAATGCTCATGCCTGCAGGCACGACCCTTACGCCCCCCGGCCCGGCATAAATTGCATCCTTTATGTCTGCCTCCCCTGCAAGCACGGTTTGGAGTGTGGTCTTCATGCCCTCAAGGCCAAGGTGAAGCTCAAGATTTGCCATCTCGATGTCTGCATCGAGTATTATAACGTCTTTTCCAAGCTGGGCCAGGGCAATTCCAAGATTTGCAGAAATAGTTGTCTTTCCTGTCCCCCCTTTGCCTGACGCTATTGTTATGGATATGCCCATTCACTCCACCTAAAACAATCCTTTGGTGCCGTTATTTATATTTCTTTTTGTTATTAAAGGTTTGATATTGATATCACGAATGTGTTTTTGTCGATGTCCCATTCCTTTTGCGCACCCCTGTGCGCGAGCTTCTCGCCCATGTTCAATGTCTTTGCCCTGGTCTCGGTGGATATGTAATCTCGCTCCTTTTCAAGGAGGGCCGCAATCTCGCCATTTACCTCGACGTTTGCCTCAATGAAGGCCTCGATGTCAAGGTTTTCGCCCTTTCTCATCTGCTGGATTCGCCTTACTACCTCCCTTGCATAGCCAAGGGAGCGTATTTCATCTGTTTTTTCTGTATTCAGCGCGACCGTGCCGTACTCGAATTCGACGCTTGAGAATTCAGTCGGTATCTCCCAGCCGGGCTTTCTTACCACAAAATCCTGTGTGGTGGTGGCAGAAAGCGTTATTACCTTTAATTCCTCCATCGCCTTCGCGTATTCTTTCTCTTTTGGGATGAAATTGCTTTGAAGGACCGGCCATCTCCTCTTGTAGCCTGACTTTTCCCTTGCTGCGGATTCGGCCTCCACGTATTTTCTCTGGAGGTCCATGTTTTTCTCAAGGGTTTTGTCTATTACGACTTCGTCGTATTTTATCCAATCTTCAAAATGCACGCTTTCCTCTTCTCCTTCAAGGTTCCTGTACATCTCCTCTGTTATGTGGGGTGCAATCGGGGCCATGGTTCTGGTGAGTTTCACCAGCACTTCGTAAAGCGTCGCATATGCCGAAATCTTCGCGGGGTCGTCGCGCTCAACCCAAGTCCTTTTGCGGATGAGCGGTATGTACCACCTGCTCAAATCCTCGACTATGAAATCTCGAAGGGCGCGCGTGGCCATGTGCATGTTGAATTCATCGAATCCATCCGTCACTTCCTTTATCGTGGAATTTAATCGCGAAAGAATCCATCTGTCCTCGATTTTATACTCTGGCGCCTTGTGCGCTTTAGGGTCGAAGTCATCGATGCTCATATACGTCGTTGCGAATACGTATGTATTCCACAGGATGTTGAACACCTTGCCTATGACCTTGACCTCCTCCCAGTTGAAGCTTAAGTCGTCCCATGGCTTGTTTGCCCACAGCACATAGAACCGCAGGACCTC
>JAHJSX010000140.1 GCA_018830205.1 archaeon
ACAAACTTCTTGTTCGGTGAATAATTCAACGAGCAAGAGTCATCAACAAAATTGATCCCGTTAAAAATATCTTTCGAACGAAAAGTATTCACAAAAATATTCAAAAAAGCGGTTGTTCATCATCTGATTTTGTAATAATTTGTTGCCATTACAATATTTGGAATATTTTTTCATACTTGAGGTATAAGGGAGACGAGATATCCATCAACAAGACAAAAATTAAAGTCCAAAATCTAACTTTAAAAAGAGGGGATTATGGAAACTTCCATCTTAATCGCAATCATTACCGGGACATCTGGCATCATTGGAATTATTATTGGCGGGGCATTAACTTTACTTGGACAGCATTTAAGTAATCGTAATCACTTTAAATTAAGAGAACTGGAAAAAGAAGAAAAACTTGAGGAAATTCTTGCAGAGCTCATGGAGGCGGGGGAGGTATACGAGCCGAAAATAGGCAAATTTAAAAGGGTCTAGGCCAATTATTTTTATAATGAAGTTTTACGTCAAGACATATAGGGATGGAGACGAATATCTCGTCGCATGCTGTGATGAGGGCATACGCGGCAAAACGTTTGAAGAGGGCAAGCGCATACTTGATGTAAGTGAGTCGTTTTACTGCGACAAAATTCTAGAGGGGAGTGATGCCTGTTCCCTTCTGCGGCAGGCAACAATTCTGAACATCGTCGGGGAAGAAATTGTGCGTCTTGCAATTTCCGAGGGCATTATACTCAAGCAAAGCATCATGAGCGTCAAAGGCGTCCCCCATGCCCAGATGGTGAAGATGTAATGACGCGTACTTTCTGCCATATCTGCGGCAAGAGGACAGTAGAGCTTTTCGAAAACAAGTGCCGCGACTGCTATGTAAGGGAGAAATCATTTATAACGCTTCCAGAAATCTCGATTAAGGTCTGCAGGGAGTGCCTGAGGTACTACAGGAAGGGAAGATGGGAGAGGGCAGAAGGCGAGCCCCTTGAAATTCTAAAAAAGGCAGCGCGAAACGCCATAGAAGAATCGCTAAAAATAGAGATGGAGAGCCCCACCACCGAAATTATAGTGGAAGACCCTGTGCAGGCCTCAAATAAAGTTTATAACATAGGGGGCACCATCAGGGCCAAAGGAGCGGTATCAGGCATACCTGCAGAGGAAGAGGCAAAAACGACCGTCAAAGCCACGCTCGAGCTCTGCCAGAACTGCTCAAGGAAGGCCGGGGGGTACTTCGAGGCAATACTACAGCTTAGAGGTCCACCCGCTTTAGTTAAATCGGGTGCCCCAACTCTACTTGAGAAACTAACCGATGAACAACGGCTGCACATTACAAGCATTAAAAACCTGAAAGAATGGACTGATGTCTACTTCGCATCCACCCCTGTTGCAAAAAAGAGTTCACGCCAAATTTTGGAAAAATTTGGCGGGACACTCAAGGAAACTGCGCATCTACACACGATGGACAAAAGCGGAAAGAACGTTTACAGGGTCACAATCCTGCTTCGGCTGCCCGAATTTGCCAAGGGCGATGTAATAATGCTCGAGAAAAAGGCATATCAGGTGCTTGGTTCTGGAGGCGCCAAGGTCTCACTTTTTGACCTTGAGAAAAGAATAAGGCATTCTACCACTTTTAAATCAATGGAAAAGGTGGAAAGGCTCAAAGGAGAGACCATAACCGCAGTCGTTCTTGAGGCAATAAAAGGACGTATTCAGTTAATGGAACAAAAAAATTATAAAACTATGGATTTTTACTTTGATATTCAACTAAAACCCACTGACGAGGTAAAGATATTCAAAAATGAGAGGGTTTTCCTTTTGAAGACAGACGCAGAATATCAATAAATTTTTAGTAGTAAAGTTTATGTAATGATTTATCATGAGGATATTTCTATGAGTGATGAGCCACGAGTAGGGATTTATGTTTGCCACTGCGGCATCAATATTGCAGGCGTCATAGATGTTGAAGAAGTAGTCGATTATGCAAAAACACTTGACGGCGTCATCGTGGCCCGGGACGACAAATACATGTGCTCGGACCCAGGCCAGGACCTTATAAAAAAGGACATAGTTGAGAACAAGCTGAACCGGATTGTTGTTGCGGCCTGCTCACCAAGGATGCATGAGCCCACGTTCCGTACTGCATGTTCTGAGGCAGGACTCAATCCCTATCTTTTTGAAATGGCAAACATCCGCGAGCACGCGTCATGGGTGCACATGAGTGAGCCAGAAGCGGCGACACAAAAAGCCAAGGACCAGGTCAGGATGGCAGTCGCGAAGGCAAGGCTCCTGGAGCCTCTTGAAAATCCCAGGGTCGACGTCACAAAAGCATCGCTTGTTATTGGAGGGGGCATCGCTGGAATCCAGGCGAGCCTGGATTTGGCGGACCAGGGTTACAAGGTCTATCTTGTTGAGAAGACGCCAAGCATCGGGGGCGTCATGGCGCAGCTTGACAAGACATTCCCGACAATGGACTGCTCGGCCTGCATATTGACTCCAAAAATGGTGGATGTTTCGCGCCACCCCAATATTGAGATGATTACCTACGCAGAAGTAAAAGAGGTTGACGGGTACATTGGCAATTTCAAAGTTAAGGTGGAAAAGAAGCCAAAATTTGTAAACGCAGATTCCTGCACAGGATGCGGGCAGTGCGCTGACGCATGCCCGATTGAGGTTCCAAATGAATTTGACTATGGCCTTGGAACAAGGAAGGCGATTTATGTGCCGTTCCCACAGGCCGTACCATTGATTTACACAGTGGACAGCGAGAACTGTGTTGGCTGCAGGATGTGCGACAACGTGTGCGACCCCGACTCTATAGAGTTTGACCAGAAGGCGGAGGAAGTAATACTTGAAGTCGGCACGATAATCCTTGCAGCCGGATTCAAAGTATTTGATGCTAAAAGAAAAGAGGAGTACGGCTACGGCGTTCACGACAACGTGATAACTGCAATCGAGTTTGAGCGCCTCATAAACGCATCCGGCCCCACCGGCGGAAAGCTTCTGCGGCCGTCTGATGGGAAGGAGCCAAAAAGCATCGGCTTCATACAGTGTGTTGGCTCAAGAGATGTCACAATCGGAAACCCATACTGCTCGAGGGTCTGCTGCATGTATGCGATAAAAAATGCAAGGCTCTACAAGGAAAAACACCCCGATGCCGAGATATACATATTTTACATGGACATCCGTGCCTTTGGAAAGGGCTACGAGGAATTTTACCAGGCGGCCCAGGAGGACTATGGCGTAAAATTCCTAAAGGGGCGTCCTGCGAAAATTGATGAAGATAAAAACACAAAAAATCTCCTGCTAAATGTCGAGGACACGATGCTTGGGGCAAACCTTGAGATGGAGATGGACCTCGTTGTGCTTTCAGTTGGCATGGAGCCCCCAGAAGACGCAGACCAGCTCCAGAAGGTGCTCCGGCTTTCACGGTCTGCTGATGGGTTTTTCATGGAGGCGCACCCGAAGCTGCGGCCTGTCGACACACTCACTGCTGGCGTTTTCCTGGCAGGGACCGTTCAGGGCCCAAAAGACATACCCGACACAGTGGTCCAGGGAAGCGCGGCCGCATCAAGGGCCTCTATCCCGATGTCAAAAGGCGAGGTTGAAGTCGAGCCGGTAATAGCAACAGTTGACGACGAAGCCTGCATAGGATGCAGGATTTGCGAGAGGGTCTGCGACTTCGGGGCAATTGAGGTTGTTGAGCGGAAGGCGAAGGTAAACGACGTCCTGTGCCAGGGCTGCGGTGGATGCGCCGGAGCCTGTCCAACAGGCTCCATGCAGATAAGGCACTTCAGCGACAAGCAGATTATGGCAATGATAGAAGCCGCATTTGAAGAGGAAAAATGACATTCGAACCAAAAATCCTGGGATTTCTTTGCAACTGGTGCTGTTATGCCGGCGCTGACATGGCAGGCACGAGCAGGATGCAGTACCCGCCAAATTTCAGGATAATCAGGATAATGTGCACGGCAAGGCTTGACCCAACTTTTATTTTGAAGGCTTTCTCTGAAGGGGCAGACGGAGTTTTTATTGGCGGCTGCCACTTAGGTGACTGCCACTATGTTGCAGGAAACTACAAGGCCGAGAGACGCGTAAAGCTTGTACACGACCTGCTCGGGGAACTGGGACTTGAAAAAGAGAGGCTAATGCTCAAGTGGGTATCCGCATCAGAAGGCGAGCGATTTGCCAATACCGTAAAGGATTTCACGAGTACAATTAAGAAGGTCGGACCAAGCCCACTTAGATCTGCCTAGGTCCCTTTAGGTATTTCTCGTGTAGAGTTGGTATATACCACCCTTTTTCACGGACAATCTTACTTTTTATATTATCTTCCCGCCGCCTTTTCTCCCCGTACAAATTAATACCTCCAATAGGTGTTATAATATTGTAAGCCGCGCTATAAATAGCTTGTTATAATCAATTTTAATAGAGCTTTTTCTCTTTTATCAGGTGCTCAATTGCCTCCACGCAACCTTCCCCAAAACGAGCCCTTGTGATATAATCACTAACATCCTTTAATCCTTCCTCAAAGACTGAAATTGCATAACCCGCAGCCTCCAGCATCTCCCTATCGTTCTCGCTGTCGCCGATTGCGGCAATCTCTTTTATATCAATCCCCATCATTCTTCCCGCCTCTTTTAGCGCCACTCCCTTGTTGACCCTTGTGTCTTTGATGTGGATTGCGTATTTCGTGTCAACAACGCTTACGTCAAACCCTCTGAGCACCTTTTTTATCTCTTCGACAGGCACGGTCCTTGAAAGCGCTATCTCTGTCTTTCTTAGTTCCGAGCGCATGACGCGCTCGACAGTGAGCTTTCCACGAAGCGCATTGAAGGCCTCATTCACTTTCTCAATATCTCCAGAGTATTTCACTTCCCCAGTTCTTGGATACGTCACAATCCCTCCGTTTTCCGCTATTAAGGGCCCCGTGGTCCCAATAAAGAACGATGCTGATTCGGTTATACAGAGGATGTTCCCTGTTGCAAGTATCACAGGAATCCCATGGGCCTCAAGCTCTCGTGCCTTTGCCACTGCCCCGAGGTCAAGCTGTCTCTTTTCATCCGTGAGGGTGCCGTCTATGTCTATTGCAACTGCCTTGATCATACACTAAAATCTCACAACACTTTTATAATTGTTGCTCTATATCTAGTAGGGATGAGTGAACAGGACTGCTCGAAACTCACTGAAGAAGTAAGGAAGCTTGAATCAGAGCTTGGGGAGAAATACGAAGGTGTCTTCATCTCAGATCCTGATAAAATCGCGTCTATTGCAGGCGAGATAAAAACACAGACCGGAGCAAGCGACGAGGCAATCAAATGCTACATCTACAAAAATCTCAGCATCGGTAACCTGACGCCGTTCTTGCTTGACGGGAATCTTGAGGAAATCATGGAAATCGGGGGCGGAGAGCCCGTATACGTATATGACAAAAATACAGGGATGACAGAGTCTGACACTACCCTCGAAACAAAAGAGATTAAGGATATAATCAGAAAGATTGCAAGATATTCAGGGAGGACGGTTGACGGGTCAAATCCCCTTCTTGACGGCAGGCTTCCTGATGGGAGCAGGGCAAATGCCACATTTCCAGAGGTCACTCCAAGGGGCCCGACCCTCACTATCAGAAAGTTTGAGAAAGAATCCCTCAGCATCTCGGACCTTATACGATTTGGAACCATGACCCCCACACTCGCCGCGTTTTTGTGGCTCACCGTGGAGGGTTTGGGAACCAAGCCGGCAAACGTGCTGGTCCTTGGGGGCACTGCATGCGGCAAGACCACCACAATTAACGCACTGTCGCATTTCATACCGGCGGGTGAGCGTATTATCTCAATAGAGGACACGCTTGAGGTAAACCTACGCCACAAGCACTGGATACCAATGGAGACCAAACCCTCAGACCCGGGCAAGGACAATGAGATTGAAATGGACGACCTTTTGAAAAATGCCCTGAGGATGCGCCCCGACAGAATCATAGTAGGCGAGGTGCGTTCAAAGGAGGCCCTCTCCCTTTTTACTGCCATGAACACAGGACACGACGGCTGCATGGCAACGATTCACGCAAACTCCGCAAAGGAGGCCCTGACACGGCTCCAGACCCACCCCATGAACGTACCGGATGTGATGATTCCGGCCCTTGACCTGATAATTGCCCAGAACAGGCGCGTAGAAGAGGGAAAGATTGTAAGAAGAATAGTGGAGGTTGCAGAAATTGGGGGGCGAGAAGGGGGCACAATCCTGACCAACACCCTTTTCAAATTTGACCCGGAAAAGAAAAAATTAGAAATCAATCTCCTTAATGGGAGGATTATCCAGGAGCTTTCCACCCTTACGAACCTCACTGTAAAAGAGATAGACGCCGAGCTCGACAAGAGGGAGGCAATACTCGACACAATGGCCAAAAACAGGGCGGACCGGGACACCCTGCACGAGGTCGTGAACCTTTACTACAAAAACCCTGACGAGGCCATAGAGCTCTTGTACGAACGGGTCAAGGGCTAGTCAACCCTAATCTTTATTTCCTTCTTTTTAACTGGAACCAGTTTTTTCAGCTCTACCTTGGTATCGCTGTCTATTGTAACCTTGTTCATTGATGCATTTGGGGGCTTCCCATTTACCTCGAAAATATAGTACCCTTCCTCGCCGTCTACAGATGTCACAAACTCCCTGTCGCCGACATTTTCAATAGTTACCCCCGAAATCTCCTTCAGGACGTCAAGGACGCTTGCACCCCTTTGCACGTTTACATCGAACTGCTCGCCCAAAAAATCAAAGGCATTGTACATATGCTCTGTTTTTGCTTTGAGCACGTGGGTCCTGCCGAATTTCCTGCGCTCAATGAGGCCCGCACTCTCAAGTATTTTAGCGTGCTTTGCCGTCACGGGTACAGATATGCCAAGCTCCCTTGCAAGCCCTGTTATATGCTTCTCTTCATTAATCAGGGACCGAAGCATCTCGCGTCTTGTCTTGCTTGAAAGCGCACGAAACATGTTACCCAATTGGGTAATAAACGTATATAAGATTTTGCTCAGAGGCCAAAAATAATCACAGCAAACCCTGTCATAGCTATCACCACGCCAGCTATCGTGTGGGAGTGGTGTTCGAGTTTGTGGGAGGGTAGGAATGACACCCCTTTATGAAGGGCAAAAGATACCGTGAGCATTGAAGCCACTGTCACTATCCCAAATGTCGCAATGACAAGGACAACCTCAGCCATACCATAAACCGCAGCCAGAAACATGATGGGAATCAGGGGTTCACATGGGCCAAGCACGAAAACCAGCATGAACATCCAAACACTTGCGCTCTTTGTCTTTAGTTTTTCATGGGCATGGTGATGCGACCTCTTAAGGCCCCATACTGCGTAAGCTATGCCGAAACCAATAAGAAGGAGGGGGGCAATCGAGGCCCTCCAGGCCTCCACGCTTTCAAGCCGGGACACGCTGAACCCTGCCAGAAGCCCGACCGAGCCTATAACGACCGATGACCCAACGTGCAGAAGGCCGCCGAGAAATATTATAAAGAACAGTTTTTTCGAAGACCAATTCTGGGCCTTCCCAAGCCCGATAAACGGGACGTAGTGGTCCGGGCCAAGCACAACGTGTGACGCGGCAACGACCGCTGAAAGCGCAACTAAATAGTATTCCATGGTAATACTATTTTAAAAAAAGTAACACTATAAATACTTTTTGTTATCCAAGCCCTTTCCCGGCCGAACTCATTACAAGCTTCCCGTGCTTGACACCCCTTGCTGCAATAAGGGCATCAGAAATATGTTGTATCTCTGTCGCCTCCCCTTTGATTACAAGGACCTCAAGGCAGTTGTGCTCATCTAGGTGGACGTGCATGCTTGAGAGGATATTTGCATGGTGCGAGTGCTGGAGCTCCACAAGCTTGTCCGAGACCCCTCTGACATCGTGGTCGTAAAGGAGCGTGAGCGACCCGATGGCCTCGCCCCCTTCATGCTCCCATTCGCTTGCCACGATGAAATTTCGTATGAGGTCGCGGATGCCCTCCGAGCGGTTGGCGTATCCTTTTTCCTCCAGGATTTCATCGAATTGGTCGAGCAGTTTAGGGGCAATTGTGGTGCTGAACCTAACTATTTTTTCCATGATTGTTATTCAAATCGTATTATTATTTAAAATTAATGTAATACTATTAGCCTGATGACTAACAGTTGTTATCTCAATGCACCTTTTTATAAACGATGTCTCTGGTATCTCTATGACATGCACATGCGTTTAATCCTGGCACTGGTCCTGCTCTTTGCGGGCTGCATGAGCCAGCCAGAATCCCTGCAGGAGGAAGGCAAAGTCCAAATAATTGACGATTTGGGCAGAAACATAACTCTTGAAAAATACCCTGAGAGAATTGTTTCTACGGCCCCGAGCAATACCGAGATTATTTTTGCGCTGGGCCTTGGAGATAGAGTGGTCGGAGTAACCGAGTATTGCGACTACCCTCCCGAAACAAAGGAAAAAGAGAAAATCGGCGGATTCAGCACCGTAGACATCGAAAAAATCACCTCTCTTTCTCCTGACATTATTTTCGCAGCAGAACTGACTGGGATGGAAAATATCGAAAAACTGGAGGAGCTGGGCATTACGGTGGTTGTGCTGCAGCCAAAGGACGTGGAGGGCATATTGAATGATATTAATCTCGTTGGGAAAATCACAGGTGCTGTGAATGAAGCCGCTGCACTTGAATCCGACATGAGGGGGCGTATTGAGGCAGTAAGAACAAAGACGCAGAGTTTAGACAAGCCAGAGGTTCTCTACATTGTCTGGCACGACCCGTTGATGGCAGCAGGCTCTGGCACTTTCATATCTGATTTAGTTGACATGGCCGGCGGCGTTAACGTCGCAGGTGACATGGATGACTACAAGGCCGTGAGCCTCGAGGTTGTCGTGGACAGGGATCCCGCGGTAATAATAACCACAACTGGCATGGGTGAACAGCCAATTTACGATTTTGTAGTAAACGATGAGAGGCTTTCCCAGGTCAGCGCAGTCAAAAACGGGAGGATTTATAAGATAGACCAAAATATTGTAAACAGGGCCGGACCAAGAATTGTGGACGCTCTGGAGGAAATTGCAGGATTTATTCATCCAGAGGCTTAATTTTTTGAGGTGGAGAGAATGAGGATACCCATCAAAGGGATTGAGGCCAGGATAATAGGGGACACTCTGGTAGTTTCCTCAGAAATCCCTCTCAAGATTTTGAGCTCAGACGTGCTTGAGGGAGGATTTTTCCATGCGAGGTATATTTTGAACCACCGCGTCGAGCTTGACTACGACCACGATTCACCCGCAGGTGACATGGAAAAAGTCCTGGACGGAATTGGCATAAAAGAAAAAGCAGCCGGCATGATGACTGCAGTGGATTTGGAAAACATCCATGTCACAACATGTGAAGACGTAACTGCGGTTATCACCGGGGGCGTAACCAATGCCATCGCATCAGGCGAAAAGCAGGAAGGAGTAGGGACAATAAACATAATCCTTCTGATTGATGCCAATCTGTCCGATGCCGCCATGGTGAATGCAGTCATCAATGCAACGGAGGCAAAGACCCTGGCGCTTCGGGATTTGAACGTAAAAAGCAAAAGGTCAGATGAACTTGCTACTGGAACCAGCACGGACACAATAGTAATCGCCTGCACAGGAAAGGGAGAACAACTAAAATACACAGGCAACGCGACCGCAATTGGCGAGTGCATCGGCCTCGCAGTTAGAAAAGCCACACGCGAGGCCATAATCAAACAGGAGAAATTATTATCCATTTAGCTAACAATTGTAATCCAAAACGGTGCATATAAAAACAATTATCACAGCATGCAAGGTTTATGCACAGAATAATCCTTATTTTCTTTCTGCTTACGTTAAACACCGTTTATGCGGCTCCGGAGCTGGTCTCTTGGTATAATAACAATACACTGGACGTGGCAACAAACATTTCAACTACAACTGAAAATTCTATATTCTTCAACGCCACTGCAAACGAAACAGTCAACTGGACTTGGACACTGGACGGGGTGGTAAAAGACACAGACATTGATACAAACAGCGGCGAGTGGAGCTATAACTTCCCGGACTACGGGACATACAACATTGGCGCATCCGGTACAAATGAGAACGGGGCCACACAGAGCGTAAACTGGACTATCACTTCAGTTTTCAATTTTACAGATGCACTTGGGAACAGCATATCCATAAAAACCACGCCGCAAAAGATTGTATCCCTTGCACCCAGCAACACCGAGATTCTTTTTGCACTTGGGCTTGGAGACAGCGTCGTCGGCGTGACAAGCTACTGCAATTACCCGCCGGAGGCCTCAAGCAAGACAAGCGTTGGGGGGTTCCAGAACCCAAACGTGGAGGGGGTTGAGATTCTCGGGGCCGATTTGATTCTTGCTTCAAGCGGGAACGACGAGATAACAGTAAACAAACTGATTGATGACTGCGCCAACCTGAATTGCACCCTTGCAAGCATAAGGGCAGAGACAATCGATGCTATTATGGATAACATAGAACTCGTTGGAAAAATCACAAATGCGGATTATGTCGACCTTAAAAACGAAATAAATTCAAGGATTAATGCGGTAGAAGGCAATACGAGCGGATTATCTGAAGAGGAAAAACCAGATGTCTTTTACGTAATCTGGGACGACCCGCTTTACACAGGCGGGAACGGAACCTTTGCACACGACTTGATTCAAAAAGCAGGCGGAAAAAATATTGCGTCTGATTTGGACGGCTGGCAGATGATGAATGCCGAGGTCGTGCTCTCAAGAAATCCTGACGTCATAATATGCTCGGGCATGGGAGGAAGCGGCTCGAGCATCTGCAGCAACCTAAAAAACGACGCAGCCATAAAGTATGTCGACGCCGTTGTAAACAACAGGATGTATGTGGTCGGCGACTCGAACATCGTTGAGCGGCCTGGGCCAAGGATAGCATCGGGTCTTGAAACCATATATGCCTTTTTGAATTTCCCGCAAGGGGAAGTAAGTCAGGCCACCGTTTCAACAACTTCACCTCTTGCGACAAGTTACGCTTATGGCTCCACGATTACTGTGAGTTATACTACAGGCGCATCCACCCCTATCAGCTTTTACCGTCTTGACGATGGATTTATTACATCTTTTGAGAGCGACGCGGCAACTATATCACCTGCAAGCGGGAGCCATACCATAACTGTTTGGGTGAGGGACGCAAATGGAGATTGGGGAAGCGACACACTGTCTTTCAGTGTGGACTCGCCCCCGGCACAATCGTCCCCTGGCGGAGGTCCCTCCTCATCCCCTGCGAAACCCACGGCAACAGCAAGCGAAGGGGAAGCCGTTGTAAGCATACCCGGCATCAGCGCAGGGAGCACGGTTTCCGTGCAGATACCGGATGCCAAAGACGTGGACGTTACAGAGATTTCCCTTAAGCCAAAAAGCAGCGTCAGCTCAGTCAAAATAACCGTGAAAAGCATGGATTCCGCACCAGGCGAGGTTTCTCCACTTGGCGTGACTGCTTACGGTTACATGGACATAAGCCACCAGAACATCGAGGACGAAAACATCGATGAGCTCGTGATTAAATTCAAGGTGGAGCTGGAATGGATGGAGGAGCACGGTGTGGATGCACAGAACATAAAGCTTGAAAGATACCACGACGGCACTTGGAACGAGCTTCCAACAAGCATTACAAGAGAAGACCCGACCTATATTTACTATACCGCAAACTCCCCTGGGCTTTCTCTATTTGCAATAACAAATAGAATTACAGAGCCCGTGCCCATCACACTACCTCCGGTTGAAACCTCACCCCCGGTTACAGAACTGCCCTCAATCACACCCTCCCCAACTGCAAGCCCCATTACACCACCTGCTGAAATACCGAAAGCATCACAAGGCCAAGACGAAATTTCAGAAAAGAAAGGTATTTGTGGACCGACTGTAATGCCATTGATAGGCTTACTACCCGCCATCTTAATCTTTCTACTTAGGAAGAAATTATGAAAATCGATGACATTATTTCAAAAATAGAGCCGCTTGATGCCGATGCCATGAAGCATGCTCGCGAGAGGCAGGACTCCCTTACAAAACCGCAGGGGAGCATGGGATTTTTGGAGGAGCTCTCCATTAAGATAGCAGGGATAAAAGGTGACCAACTCCCAAAAATTAATGAGAAAGTAATAATCACGATGGCCAGCGACCATGGGGTTACCGACGAAGGCGTGAGCGCTTATCCAAAAGAGGTAACACCTCAGATGGTACTGAATTTCCTGAATGGCGGCGCTGGAATTAATGTCATTGCCAGACACGTTGGTGCAAGAGTTGTAGTCGTGGACATGGGCGTTGCGGGAGATATCCCAACCAATCCCGACTTAATCTCAAAAAAGATTGCACCGGGAACAAAAAACATGACGAAAGGCCCGGCCATGACAAAAGAAGAAGCAGAGCAGTCCATAATGACCGGTTTTGAAATTGCCCAGAGCGAAATACAAAAAGGAGCAGACATAATAGGCACAGGGGACATGGGCATAGGCAACACAACGCCAAGCAGCGCGATTGCTGCTGTGGTCACTGGAGCAGAGATTCGAGACTTAACGGGCAGGGGCACAGGCA
>JAHJSX010000141.1 GCA_018830205.1 archaeon
TCATCGTCGGGGCACTCCTTTTTTCACTGATAATCGGGAGTGCGTCCGGCGTGTACCCTGCATGGAAGGCCGCAAAGCTTGACCCGGTGGACGCGCTAAGATATGAGTGAAGTTTTATATGTCCTGAATTTGAAGTGAAGGACAATGAATCTCAATGAAAACGCTGTAAACATTGCAAAAGAGCTGATAGAGAGAAAAAGTGAGTTAAACATAGAACATTTCGAGCTTGAAAACGGAACAAAAATCATTGATTGTGGAGTAAACGCTCCCGGCAGCCTTGAAGCAGGCCGGTTGTTTGCGCTGGCCTGCATGGGCGGGCTTGCAGAGATAGAAATAAAAGACAGAGGATTGGGCCTCAAGAAAGTAATTGTAAAAACAGAGCACCCTGCGATTTCATGCCTTGCATCGCAAAAGGCCGGCTGGTGCATAGATGCAGAAGGTTATTTTGCACTTGGTTCGGGGCCTGCAAGAATACTCGCAAAAAAGCCAAAAGAGACGATAGAAAAGGTAGGATATGTTGAGGAGGCTGATGCCTCCTTAATCGCGCTTGAATCAGGCAAATTTCCTCCTGCCCAAATATGTGACATGATTGCCCGCGAGTGTGGAATCAGGCCAGAAAACCTCTATGTGCTGATTGCACGTACCGCATCCCTTGCAGCGACAGTTCAAATCTCTGCACGGATGGTTGAGACCTGCCTTTTCAAGATGGACCATCTAGGGTACGACACGAATACCATCAAAAGCGCAAGCGGTACTGCACCAATTGCCCCCCTCATCGGAGATGACAACCTCATGATGGGCCTTACAAATGACATGGTCATCTACGGCTCAAGCGTATCGCTTGAAGCCGACGCCGATTTTGATGTCGATAAAATACCCTCGTCCTCGTCGCCGGACTACGGGAGGCCATTTGCCCAGATATTTAAGGATGCAGGGTACAATTTCTATAAGATTGACGAAGGAATATTCGCACCCGCTCTGGTTTCAATAGAAAATACCCAAACGAATGAAATAAAAAAGGCGGGCGAGATAAATAATGATATTATTGGAAGGGTAACAAAAAAATGAAAAAAATATATCTTGTCGGAGCTGGTCCTGGAGACCCTGAGTTAATTACCGTAAAGGGTCTTGACCTAATCAAAAAAGCCGATGTAATAATATATGACAGGCTCGCGTCTGAAGACCTCCTTAAGAATGCGAAGGAGGATGCTAAACTCGTTTATGTGGGAAAGAGAACAGGAGACCACAAGTTCACACAGCCTGAAATCAACGAGATTCTTGTAAAGGAGGCGGCGGACGACAAAGTTGTTGTCAGGCTAAAGGGAGGAGACCCATTCGTCTTTGGCAGGGGTGGTGAGGAGATAACAAAGCTAATTGAACACGGCATTGCATTCGAGGTCGTGCCGGGTGTTACATCGGCAATATCAGTTCCAGCACTTGCTGGAATACCTGTAACTGATAGGAGGTATTCTTCAAGCTTTACGATTGTGACAGGCCAGGAAGACCCGACCAAAGAAGAGGAGAGGCTGGATTACGGAAACCTTAATGCCGATACAGTGATTGTTCTTATGGGTGTTGGAAACCTCTCTAAAATTTCAAAGCAGATGCTAAGGACACGGGATGCAAATACGCCAGTCGCAATAATAGAAAGCGGTGCCAGTGATAAACAAAGGGTGGTTACCGGTACGCTGGGGAACCTCGCAGAACTTGCAGAAAAAGAAAACATTAAACCCCCGGCAATAACTGTAATTGGCGATGTTGTAAAGTTAAAGTTTAACAAATAATCTCTCCGGTTATTATGATGGGTTGATAATTTATGGCTTTGGAGTTGGAGTTTTTAATAGTTGGAATATCAATAGTGGTGATTGCCAGAAGTGCTGGCTGGTTGGTAGAATCGGCGGCAAGGATTGCATCCAGGTTTGGCGTCTCAGAGCTTTTAATCGGGCTTACTATCGTTGCCTTCGGCACATCTGCACCAGAGTTTGCGGTCTCTCTAAATGCCGCTCTCAGGGGAATGGGAAACATCGCAATCGGGAACGTTGTAGGCTCGAACATTTTTAATTTATGCATCATCCTTGGATTGTCATCCATTGTCCGGCCTATAAAAGTCAATGAAAAACTCGTAAAACGCGATTGTGTTTTTCTACTGCTGGGTACCGTCATTTTATCGTCTTTCATTTTCAACCTCTCTATTGGAAGGATAGAAGGGGCCATCCTGTTTGTGCTTTTAATTTTCTATGTGGGTTACTTAATCAGGAAAAAAGAATCGCATGAAGATGTGGAGATTCCAACCGATAAAGCAAAATGGTCTGACGTAATCTTGTTGGTGGGGGGTTTGGCAGGGACGATTGGCGGTGCCCACTTCCTTGTCTCCTCATCAGTCAATATTGCTCGGGCAGCGGGTATTTCGGAGTGGGTTATCGGGGTCACCCTCGTTGCTTTTGGTACTTCCGTGCCTGAGTTAGCAGTTTCAATAACAGCGGTGATAAAGAAACGTTATGCCATATCTGCAGGCAACCTGATAGGAAGCGACATATTCAACATGTTTGGGGTTGTTGGAGTTGCTGGAATACTGGCCCCTATGTCATTCGACATTGGCGCGAGGGTTGACGTGTTTATACTGATAGGGATTGTTGGGTTGGTAATGATTTTTATGAGAACTGGCTGGATATTATCAAGAAAAGAGGGAATGCTCCTTGTTCTCGTTGGTGTTGTTCGGTGGTACCAGTTGTTGATGTAAGTTTTATATTCTCTAATTTTAATATTAGAAAAGAGGCATGTCTATGATAGTAGATGATATTGGCAGCTTTCCGCTCCCCAAAGATGTAAAACGGGAGGACTTTGCGCAAGAGTATCCTGGGGCGCTTGAGGAATATGCAGACACAGGGAAGGTTAGTGAAGATTCCTTATTATATAAGGCCGTCGCATCATCCCTCAAGTTCAAGATAGAATCAGGCATAGACGTTGTAAATTATCCCCAGCACTACGACATGCACAAGCAGTTTTCAGAGCCGATTGAAAAATATCAGGCAGAGCCATTTCAGATAGATGAGAAATACGCAGTAATACCTGAAGTTTATGTTGTCGAGCGTGAAGCCGAGAAATATTTTGAAAAAACGGGCGAGCAGCTGAAACTCAAGGTGTGCGCCACGGGGGCAATTGAGCTTTACACGAAAACGAGCTTTGGCTACCATGTGTATGACGAGATTCTAATGAACCTTGCAACGAGCGTGAACGCGTTCCTTCGAAACTCCATGCTTGACATGAAGCACATTAAAACGTCTGTTGTTGCCATTGACGAACCAAGTCTTGGCTTTATCGACCTTTTGAATGTAGAAGATGAAACACTCATAAA
>JAHJSX010000142.1 GCA_018830205.1 archaeon
AGAGGGACAAAAGAACAGGTCAGAACAGAGTGCGACAGGATAGTCGCGCTGAAAGACAGGGTGGTGCTCAGCTCTGGCTGCGTGATTCCGGGCAATGCAAACGTCGAGAACGTGAAGGAAATGGTAAGGGCGTCAAAAGGGGAATAAATCATTTTTCTTTTCTAAGGGTAAGAAACGATTTTATAATAGTCTTGGTAAACTTATCCAAGGAGAGTTTTCGTGATAAAAGAGGCTATAATCAACGGCGACATCGACAACATCGAAGGCATAGTCAAAGGGGCCCTGGATAGCGGCACGGCACCAGACGATGTCCTTGGCGAGATGATTGCCGGCATGGAAATTGTCGGGGAGAAGTTCGAGAAAAAGGAATACTACGTGCCAGAGACCCTGCTCAGCGCCCACACCATGCAAAAGGGGCTTGATTTGCTCCGCCCGCTGTTGCCCTATAAAAAATCAGACAAACGGGGTCTGATAATCATCGGTACCGTGGAAGGGGACGTGCACGACATCGGGAAAAACCTGGTCGCGATGTTCGAGGAGGGGGCCGGCTTTGAGGTCCACAATCTCGGGCGCGACGTGGCGACATCTGAGTTTGTGGCAAAAGCGCGCGAGCTTCGCCCTGACATCGTGGGGCTTTCCGCGATGATGTCAACAAGCATGGAGAAGATGGGGGAAGTAATAGAAGAGTTCAAAAAAGAGGGTTTGAGGGAGAACGTTTTGTTTATTATAGGCGGCGCGGCCCCGACAGAGGAGTTTGCCCGCGAGATTGGCGCCGACGGCTATGCTGAAGATGCGGCCAAGGCCGTGAGGCTCTGCGAGAAATTGATGAGTGAGCGGCGATGAATTCCAAAAAGCGGTTTTCAATTGCCATGGATATGGACACACCTGACGGCATCCCGGTCGCCCCGATGGTTAATGTGCCCCATGCCTCCCGCGTGCTTGGCGTGAAGCCCTGGGAATACGTTACAGACAACAAGCTCTATGTGAAAGGCCAGATTATGGCGCAGCAAAAGTACGGCTACGACTGGATTTTCAACCACCAGCCGATACAGGGCATCACAGCGGACGAGAAAAAGGCGATGACCCGTGACAAGGATTATGTAATAATACCTACAGAGCTCGGCCCGAAAATCAAGATCCCTCTTTTGGGGGGGCCTGCTGTAAAGGAGCCCGCGCTTAAGGATTACTCGCAGCTTGATGAACTTGCGATGCCTGACCTAGACAAACCCGGGCGCATGGAACCCCTCGAAGAGCTTTTGAAGCAGACCGGGGAGTCTGTCTACATCTGCAGCAAAATCCAGGCCCCATTCCACTATGCGGCCGAGTGGATGCGCGGCATGAGCGACTTCATGCTTGACATGCTGATGCGGCCGGCAGACGTTCACCGCCTGCTCGATTTCATGGCAGACGTTGCAATAGAGACTGGAAAAAAGCAGATAGACATCGGCACACACGGCATCATGATGGAGGACCCCTCGGCCGCGTCCCAGGTCATCTCGCCTGAGCACTACAGGGAATTCGCCTATCCGTATGAGAAAAAAGTATGCAGGGCGCTCAACAAATACGGGGGCGACGTGATAATCCATATCTGCGGCGACACAACGAAAATCCTCGAGGACCTTGCAAAGACGGGAGCCAAATGCCTCAGCGTGGATGAGCATGTGAACCTCGCCGATGCGATGGAAAGGGTGGGAAATAAGGTCTCGCTTTTCGGGAATGTGTCTGTGGGCACCCTATTCGAAGGCAGTGAAAAACAGATAAAGGACAACGTCAAAAACTGCATAGATGATGCAGGTCATAAGGGATACATTGTCTCAAGCAGCTGCGGGCTGCACTCCGGCACGCCATTTGAAAATATACACAGGATGGTAAAAGCAGCAAGAGAATTTGGTATTTAAACGCCGGAAAATTTGCATATGGCAAATTTCCGTCGTTTGTCATCCAGTTCGCAAGGCGAACTGTGAAAGGGTCAAGACATGACGAGGAACAAGCGAAGTGAAGTTACGAGGAATGGATTGTAATGTGTGAGATTTTAGAACCAGGCGAACATTATAAAATAAAAGATCCAGTTGCGACGTGGGAGAAGATTGGCGGCTATAGTGATGTCAAGGAACGCCTTGAGGAGATGGTGTCGCTCCCCCTGAAGCACCCTGACGCCTTCGACAGGGCCGGTATGAGCCCCGGCAACGGCATTTTAATGTGGGGGCCCCCAAAGACAGGGTTCAACGCATTTGCAGAAGCAGCGGCAAACTCTGCTGGCGCAAGCTACATCTCTGCAAGCTCCGCTGAACTCATAAAAGACACGCACTACATCACGCACCTTTTTGAGGAGGCCGTGAATCTCGCACCGTGCATCGTGTACATCGGCGAGGTCGACATCCTCGCCCCACGACGTGAGGCTGAGTCCACCTTAATTCCCGGACCAAAAGAAGTTGGATCGACAGATGCCACAAGGCTGCTTTTCGCAGAAGTCGACAAAATATCTGACCGGTGGGACATAAAAATAATAGGAGGGACGAACCGGCCAGATGTCATGGACCCAGCTCTCCTTCGAAACGGCAGGCTTGACCGCAAGGTCTACATACCTGTGCCTGACTTCGATGACCGGATGGAAATACTTGAAATGTCACTCAACAGCACCCCACTTGCGAGTGATGTATCTATTGAAAAACTCGCAGAGCTTACAAAGAATTACGCGAGCGCTGATTTAATATCCCTCTCAAGGACCGTGACGCTTGAGGCCATCAGAGAAAAGGGGGACAAATTCGACAAGGTGGAGATGAAGCACTTTGAAACTGGAATGAAAAAGATTCCCTCGTCCCTTACACCTGAGACAATCGGCAAATATATGGAGATTTACAAAGAGGAGTGCAAGCACCGCTACATGTACTAGGAGATGAAAATGGGCAACTGGATGGAAACAAGCTACGACCGTGTTTATCTTGACGTTTTGAAGCCGCGCTTCAAGTTCAGCAACTTTGCAGGTTATGAGGATATCATAGAGAAGTTCAGGGAGATGATTGTCGTTCCCCTAAAATACCCTGACGCGCTCAAGCGCGCCGGCGTATCTATTCCAACAGGCGTTAATGTCTGGGGCCCTCTTGGCTCCGGGAAAGCCCATATGATTGAGGCCGCGGCCGATGAGGCGGGCGTCAACTACATTATCATCCGCGGGCGCGAGTGCACCGACCACCCCGACGTAATCCGCGAGGGTTTCAAGTGGGCGAGTGAGAATGGACCCTGCGTTATCAACCTCATGGACATCGACTGGCTTGCGCCGCGCGAGAACGCCGACTACTCATGGCCTGACGGCTCTGATATCGGGAAGCCCGACAAGTTCGGCTCGGAGGAGGTGCACAGGGCAGTGCTTGAGTCAGTGATTAAGGTCGCGCCAATCGAGAACGTAATCTGCGCCGCATCATCTTACAGGA
This sequence comes from archaeon, assembly GCA_018830205.1. GTDB lineage: Archaea > Hydrothermarchaeota > Hydrothermarchaeia > Hydrothermarchaeales > Hydrothermarchaeaceae > JAHJSX01. The sequence continues at coordinate 3,432 of JAHJSX010000142.1, forward strand.
TAGACGTGCTTGACCAGGCCTTCACCCGCACATCCATGCTTGGAAGGAAGATTTACGTGCCAAGGCCAGACGCAAAAGAGCGGGTCGGGATATTCAAGTACTATCTAAGGGACGTGAAGGTCGCAGGCGATGTCGATTTTAAGAAACTTGCCAAGCTCACCGACTACTACGTGGGCTGGGATATAGAGGCATTGTGCAGGAAGGCCAAGCTCGATGTGGTGGATAAAAGCAAGGGGAAGTCAGAGGAAATCACGATGGATGCCTTGCTCGGCGCCCAGAAGAAGGTCCCCGCATGGATGTCAAAGGAAGTTGCAGATGACTACGACCGCATAAGGGGCGAGGACTGCATCCACAAGTACAATTTTTGAATCCCTTTTACCCGAAGGTATATATGAGAAGGTTGTGCGAATTTTTGAACAGAGGTAGATATGACAGAGCTTGTTTTAATGCTTGACCCAATTAAATCAGACGTTGTAAGTGCCCTTAAGATAAAGAACCTTCTCTGGGACAACGGCATAATGGTTTCAGGCATTTTATTGAATGATGGGGATGAAGGGGAAGTTTTTTCTCCTGAACTTTTGGAAGACATGATGCAGTTGCGTGTGCTGGGCTCCCTTAAAAAGCGGTAGCAATAAACCAGGCGCCGAATACTGCAAGCATCAAGCCAAATCCCCCGAAGACCGCTTTGTGTACATTTTCACTCCAGATGTTTTTTGATTTGTTGATGGTCCTTGAGATAACTGTGTACGATGCAAGGTCGCAGAGCCAGTGGACAATCATGAATATCACAAAGCCCGCGAGGCCGTAGGCTGCGGCCCTTGTTATCAGGTTAAGGCCTATTGTCGCCCACCACAGCCAGAAATACGGGGCCGCGCCTGTTGTGATGGCCCCTGCCGTAAACGAGCTGTACGGGAGGTCCATGCTGTTCTCGCTGGCCTTCCCCATTGCCCGGAGCATTCCGTAGCCAAGGTAGATTAATAGCACGCCGCCAACCAGGCCGATTGCCATCCTGAATGTTGGGTTTGTGAAAATGGGCGCGAGGCCAAAGAAAAGGAGCATCATCAGCGGGAACTCCAAAAGGCCGTGGCCAAGCGAAATCCAGACGCCCGCATTCTTCTCGGAATATCCTTTTGCAATGGTGACTCCCAGAACAGGCCCCGGCGAGAGGACGCCTGAAAGCGATATCACTGCGACTGAAAAAAGGAATATCAGAAAGTTTTCCATCAAAACTAGCGTATTCCTTAACTTCCTATCATAATTTAAAAAACCGTTGGCGGAAAACCAGTTCGCCGGAGGCGAACTGTTTGTGGGTCCAATCCACGAGAAATCATCCACTCAATCTGTCAATTAGCGCTTGATTTTGAGTGGATTGAAATGGACCCGCCGAGATTTGAACTCGGGGCCTCTCCCATGCCAAGGGAGCGATCTTCCAGTCTGAGCTACGGGCCCGTAATTGTTTTTTAATGCTTTGCAAATGTGGGCAAAAGGACCTGTTCGTACTTCCTTATCTCCACGGGGTACTTTGCCGTGAGGCATCCCGTGCAAAGCCTTTTCTTGCTTAGTCCTATTGCTTGTGCTAAGCCCCCCAGCTTTAAATATTTTAGGGAGTCCGCTCCTATCATTTTTCGAACCTCTTCTACAGACTTATCCGATGCGGCAAGCTCTTTATCTGTGGGCATGTCAATCCCGAGCTTGCAAAGCGATTTAATTGGCGGGCAGCCGACCCTCATGTGCACCTCTTTTGCGCCCGCGTCCTTTAGGATTTTTATAATCCTGCCGGATGTCGTCCCCCTTACTATGCTGTCGTCAAAAAGGAGTACTTTTTTGCCCTTGACCTCTGATAGCATGGGGTTCAGCTTCAGCCTTACTGCAAGCTCCCTTGCCTGCTGGTCAGGGAGGATGAATGTTCTCCCGACATACCTGTTCCTTATGAGGCTCTCCTTGTAGGGTATCCCGCTTGCTTTTGCGTACCCGAGCGCAAATGGAATCGATGAATCTGGTATCGGGGATACGAAGTCCACATCGACGTCGTCCTCGCCCGCTATTATCTCCCCAATCTTCTCCCTCACCTTGTACGTGGGGATGCCGTTAAGGACCGAATCCGGCCTTGCGAAGTAAACGTACTCGAACATGCAGTGTGCGGTCCTGTTGATGTTGAATGCGCGGTGGCTTTTCTGGCCATCTTGGTTTACAGTGAATATCTCGCCCGGCTTTACGTCCCGCTTGAACTTTGCACCTATCACATCGAACGCGACGCTTTCTGAGGCAATGATTGTCTGGCCGTCTATCTGGCCTATGCTGAGGGGCCTTATGCCAAGAGGGTCGCGCACGCCGGTGAGCCCGGCTTCCGTAAGTATAACAATGGAATAGGAGCCGACAAGCTTTTTCATTGTCTCGGCAATCGACTTTACAAGGTCGTCTGTTTTCATGAGCTCCCTGATTATCAGGTGCGCTATGACCTCTGTGTCTGTCGTGGAAGTGAAAGTCTGGCCAAGCCCCTCAAGGCGCTCCCGAAGCTCCCTTGAATTAACGATGTTCCCGTTGTGCGCTATGGCCATCGTGCCTCCTGAATAGCTGACCACAAAGGGCTGTGCGTTCTCAATCATCGACTCCCCGGTCGTTGAATACCTCACATGCCCGATTCCCGCATGCCCCTTCAGGTTGTCAACCTTTTCGATATCGAAAAACTCGACAACAAGCCCCATCCCTTTTTCCGTGTGAAACTCCCCGCCGTTATATGTTGTTATCCCGCAGGACTCCTGGCCACGGTGCTGAAGGGACAGAAGGCCGTAGAATAAAGACGGCGAAACATGGTCCCCCTTCTCGGAATAAGTCCCGACCACGCCGCACTTATCTCGCAGCCCTATAAAAGTCTCTTGCCGTGCTTTTTGTTCTGCCAAGAATAATTCCTCAGTTTTTTGCTCTTTCCAAAACCACATGAAGAGCAAACTTTCTGCTTTTTATGGAATGAATTGCTTCCGCATCTTCTGCAGCGGATATGAAGAGTCTTGGTCCGTTTGCCCTGTGCGGGCGTGCCTTTGCTCATTTTCTTAACTCACCTACGGGGAAATTGAAACCACACTGTCCCCGCGGATTATGACCATGCCAAGCCGGCGTTCGGCCTTTCCATCTTTTACCTCGTCCGCATTCTGCATCACGAGGTTCATGTGCATGTCATACCCCGTCAATTTCCCTCGATATTCTATTCCGCCTTTGATTGAAACAATGACAGGGGAACCAAGAGCATTGTGAAGTACATCCAACGGTTTCTGTGTAGTCATTTGTAAACATCCTCTCGTCTAAACGTATTTAAATCTGACGGTGCTAAGTCGGTTCATGAAGCGTTATTTTGCCCGCAAAGACCTGCTTGCGTCTATTAAAGGCGACCTTGCTAACATATCAAAAGAATTTGCAGATATCCTGCCCGAAAACGTCGAGGTTGTGGAGATGAAGGGCAATAAATACGTAATCGGCGAGAGCGGGGTGCTTGTCTTTGGCTCGCAGAAGGGCTTTTTCCCTACCGTCAAGGGGGCGCTTTTGATAGAGGACAAGGAAAAAAGGACCGTGGTCGTTGACAAGGGGGCGATTTCCTTTGTTATCAATGGGGCCGATATTATGCGGCCCGGGGTTGTCAAGTGGGATGTGGGCATCAAGAAGGGCGATTACGTTATAATCAGGGAGGAGACCCACAGCAAGGCTATTGGGATTGGGGAGGCGTTATGGGATGGGAGCGAGTTTGAGGGGAAGGCAACGGGCAAGTGCGTGAAGAGCTTGTATTTTGTCGGTGATGATGTCTGGAAGATGGGGTGATTGTTTCAATCCCTTTTATCCCGGCTCTTGTGGGAATACTTTTTAAAGGTGAATAAACAGAAATAATAGGTATGGAAGTAGACACCAGAGACATTAATTCCTCCAAAATAATCAAAGGCCTGATAGAAAAGGGCAAGATAACCCTGGATGACCTCATCACAGAGATCCAGGAACAGGCCAAGGCCACGGGAGCCGCAAAGCCGCCTCATGAGGAGATACTGAAATCCCTGAAACTCACCCGGAAAGAAATCTTCAGGAAGCATTTTGGATGAAGGCCTACCTGGATACAAACGTCTTTATCAATATGCTCCACTCTCCCGGCTCTAGTTCTGCAAAGATTATCTCTATCTGCAGCAGTGGAGCATTTACGCCTTTCGTCTCTGAATACGGCATCGCCGAGATGATTGAAAATGCAAAACGAAATCTCGGTAAGGACGTCGCCAGTTCTCTGCGAGCTCTGATTTTCAGCATCCCCGGGCTTGTGATTGTAAAAGACTCCGAAATCAAGGACGGGTTGGGCGAATTCAAAGGACTGGTAAAAGACCTGGACGACATCCCACATATTGCAGCATGCTTTCATGTAGGGTGTGAAGTCTTCATCACGAGCAACCGAAGGCTGACCCAGATGAAAATCAAAGACATGCTGGCCTTTAAAGGCCCGGACGAATTCCTGGAAATGCTGCAGCTTTAAGGCATTGGGCTTAATTGCGGCCAAAAAAAGCGGGAAATGCGTGAAGAGCCAGTATTTTGTCGGTGATGATGTCTGGAAGATGGGGTAATCCGTAAGAATTACTTTTTCTTTAATAAGGCCTTAAACTCGCTTTTGCTTATGCCGATGTCATTCAAGATGATACTTTGATGTGCAGCCTGATCACATCTGCGAGATTGCCCATGAGTTCCTCATAGGTTTCTGCCTGGGCGTAGCATCCCTGCAAAGTAGGGCAGAACGCATAATACCCGTCCCCGTCTTTCTCAATGACCACAGGAATGTCAAGTTCCCGCTCAGATGTCTTTTTCATCAGATATAACTAGCAGCATTAACGTATAAAAATATGATGCGTAGCAGTCGATGATGCCCTATGTTTTTAACCCACTCAAGCGCTTTGCTATCTCATCGAAAACGAGCCTCTTCTTTTCCGGCGTTAAGTGGAATACGGTCTTTGAAATCATTGCCTTTGATATCGTGAATATATAGTTCAGCTTTATCACGCTGTCCTTTGCCGCGCCCTCACTTTTTGCAAGGGGCACGCCTTTCATGTTTGGATTGCTCGTAATGCCTGCCACGACCACATTGCCAAACTCCTCAAACAGGACGAGGGCAGGCCTCTTTTTTATCTCAAAGGTGTCAGTGAACTGCAACCTTGCCACTACAACGTCCCCGGCCCTAGACATCTTCCCACGCCTCGTCCTCTTTGTTGTCCCACAGCTCCTTCATCTTTGGCTGCTGGGTTTTGTGGAGAAATTCATCATACTGGTTCCGCATCTTTACGCTTTTTTTAAGCTCAATAAGATGCAAAATCAACTCATTGTATGTCTGGCGGGGATATTCTTTCGCATCTTTTAGGGCCTTCACGAGGGATTTGTCCAGCTGTATAGTTGTTACATCGGCCATTATATATCACCTATAGTAAATATATAGTTGGTTATATATAAGGTTATCTTAATAGGCATCTGCCGGTTACAGCAATATTAACAAATGTTTAATTTGGGTGTAACATGAAAAATCTATTCATGGACTTTTTAACTGTCATGAAAAGGCTCAAGAGGGAGTTTGAAGGGGGGCGCTTATAGGGGGAGCGGCCAGCGGCGAAGAATTCGAGGGCAATACAACGGGAAAATGTGTTAAGAGTTTGTATTTTGTTGGGGATGAGGTCGGGGGGATGGGATGATGAGGGGAGCTTTGGAAACTTGTTAGGTGTTCAAATGAAAATTGCATTAAGGTCAAGAGACAATTCGTTGTTTACGCCAAAGACAGAAATGAAAGACATAGAATCAGCATGACATCTGGGAAAAAGATTACTAGTTTATATACAAGTTACACTAACCGATAGTCATGGTATTTGATTTGTTGGCCTTCGCGGCAGGGGTTGTATATGGGTACGTAAACCCAGGGAAAGAGAAAAAGGGTAAACTGTTGAGGAAAGGGCTAAGGATGGGTGTGGTTGTCGGCATAGTGTTTGGATTTCTAAACCTGTTTTTAGAGGGGTCACTGGGTTTTGGGGCCACTCTTATCGGCTCCATCATCGGGATAGGTTTTCTGACATTGATATTCATTTTAGGCACTATAATAGGGGACTGGCTTGAACATAAGATTAAGAAGTAGTCAGAAGGGGAGTCATCAAAAGAAAACTTATCAATTCTTAGACTTTCCGCAAAAAAACACCAGCACCAAAGTTAAGTAAAAACTCAACACTTAACAAAAACCTCAAAATACGTGAAGAGTTTGTATTTTGTGGGGGATGATGTTTGGGGGATGGGGTGAGAAAGGGGATCTTCAGAAACTTGTTAGGTGTTCGAATCCCGCAGGCCACTTATTGTATTTTTTTTATTTTTGTCTTTTCCCCTACTCCACATAGCAAAACTCTTCGGAAAGGGGAAAAACAAGTAAAATAAGCCTAATTTAGCCTTGTTTTAATAAGCACAAACTCAATCTTCTTCGGAATTTTAGGTTATTTGTAATACCACATAGCCGGCAATAATCCCAATTAATAATGTAACTATACCAAAAACAAGTTTATCACGTAATTTCTCTATATTTTTATATTTCTCTATTTCCTTACCAAAAAGAAAAATATTACAGGGATATAGGTATCTATAAAACTCAATAAATTTTTCTTCCCCAAAAATAATAAGAAAAGAAATAATAAAAAACGCTATAAAAGCCCCATAAAATGAATTAATACTTTCATTCGATTGGGTTTGTATCAAATAGTTCAATTTAATATTTATGTCCTGAGAATCTAACACACCTTGAATCTGTGGTAAATCCTGTTTTTCTCTAGAAAACAAATATAAGGTATATATCATGAAAAAAAAGGGAGTTAACATGAATAGGGATCGGGTCTTGTTGGAGAATTTTCGTATAGTGTTTACCTCAATTGATAGATAGTTCTTTAAGTCTGAAAATAGAAGATGAACAAAATCTCGATCTTCTCCTTCGATAAAAATATAATTCTCATTTTTAGTAAAATCAAGTTGAAATTCAATTTCTTTATTTTTTTTAAAGGAGACATCAATTCTAGTAACCAAGCTAGATTCCAAGTTTTCTTCGTTGATAATATCTTGGATATCACTTGTATTATAAGAAAATCCGTCTCCCCTATGGATATTATAAATGGGTTTTAATGTATCGTCAATTTCTTTAATTCTTTTAATAATAATATCGTTAATTTTTCTAATGCGCTCTTCGTCTAAGCAGAAACCTTTCTTGAATTTGTGTTTTACAAAAGCACCCATTTGTGAGTTCTCCACCCTTTTTTATTCAATCGATGTAAGATTTTAATTATATATAATTGTTTTTATAAAAACATAAAATAATTTCCAAACCTACACATCAAAATAATTTACATTGGAGTCCTTCATAAGTTCCTTTACCCCTTCAATAGAGGTGAGAGGTTTAAGCGGGTATTGTTTTTGCCTTATAACATTTAGAATTGCTCTTAACCTTAAAGCGATCTTTTTTCCGGCAATTCCACGTTTCAAAAATTCATAGATTTGTTTTCTGATTTTTTCTACTCCCTCTTCTGACACTTCCCAAAGGATTCCGGCAATGTTTGCTCCAATATCGACAAATTCTGGATTATTTGGATCTCCCTCAATTATTATAGCTTCCTCTGAGTCAATAAGAATATCAAAAGCTGTTTTTATGAACAAATCTTCATCAATTTTTTTATCGAAAGGATTATACATTTTCTCCCCTTATTGTTTTTTCTTATAGTTCAAATAACCAAACAGTCCAGCAACAAACACTGAAAATATAGCTATCCCAATTGCAATTTGTGAAAGAGTCGTGTTAGTCTTTGAAGATTTCTTGGTTTCATTTAACTGCTCCTCTAAAACTGAGACTCCCTTTTCATTTGATTCCAATTGTTTTTCGAGCAGATCAATTTCGATTTTACTGTTATTTACTTGTGTGTCAATCAATTGAATTTGTGATTCTTGCAAATCTAATTGTTCATCTATTTTTTCAAGTTTTTGTTTTTCAATATCTGACACAACACTGATTATATATTCATTATTTTTATTAGGGTATATAGACCCTAAACTTACGTAATCGTGCTGTGATGATGTAGTCATAAAATCTATTTTTGTTAGCACGATTGTGTACATTCCCAACTTCGAAATTGAAAAATCTTCGGAATCACCATTTTTGAAGTGCCAT
>JAHJSX010000143.1 GCA_018830205.1 archaeon
CAATCTTCATTTTTATGGCCCCTCCTTTATAGCCTCTTCATAAACTCTCTCAATTTTTTCAACAACATTTTTCCAGTCATATCGTGCCGCAGTCTGCACTGCCTCTTTTGATATCCCTGATACGTCCTTTTCCATCAAATCAAAGAGAAGTGCAGCAGTAGATTCGCAGTCTGAAAAATCAACAAGGAAGCCATTTTCACCATGATTTACAAACTCCCTAAAGGCAGGGATATCATTTAGCACAACCGGGCAGCCTGCACTCATTGCTTCGAGCACAGAAATGCCGAACCCTTCATACTGTGAGGCTGAGACAAAAAATGCTGCCTTTGAGATGTGCTCCACAACCTCTCGCCTGTCGATCTTTCCAAGAAATTCTATGTTTTTTCCAAGGCCTTTTTTTAAAGCAAGTTCTTCAAGCTCTTTTTGAATACCCTCCCAGTCTTCCCCAACAACATTGAGTTTCACTCCTGGTTGTGACTTTTTTAAAACAGCCACCGTTTCAATCAGAAGGTCAATTCTTTTGTTTCTGGATATCCTACCTATATACAGGAGCGTAAAAGGTTCTGGTCTCCTTTTCACTTGAAACTCATCGACCGATATTCCATTGGGGATATGCTCTATACCAGAACATATTCGTGAAAACGTGGCTTCGTCGCTCCTGCTATCTGCTATTACCTTTTCAAAAGCCCCAAGAGAAAACCTGTTCCAGATAAAGTAGAGTTTCTTCAAAAGGCGCAGTTTTTTTGTATGGAAGACGCCTCCATGAGTATTTAGTACCATTGGCTTTTTATGAATGGGTTTTGTTATTGCAACAAAATCTGAGAAAAAACCAATGCCATGAACATGAATCAAGTCATATTCCTTTAGAAGTTTAAATACTCCAAAAGACGGTTTGTAGAACTTTAAGTTGAAATAGAGGAGCCTGTGGATTTTTATCTTCTGGTACTCCTCCAAAGCAGGAAGCCTTTCTTTTGTGTAAGCACAGGTATTAAGACATGCTACGTCGCTTTGGTGCCCCAGCTCTATTAGATTTTTACAGAGGTCTTCTACGACACTCTCAATTCCTCCAACACAGGGATAGAAGTGATTGCAGATTTGGAGAATTTTCATACATACGAATCTAAGATAATGTGCATATATAAAGGACGCTACATGGAAGCGAAGTATTTGTCATACCAAGCAATCGTTTCTTTCAAACCCTCTTCCAGAGAGTACTTAGGTTTCCAGCCAAGCAGATTCGCTGCTTTTTCGCTTTTTAGGTACTGCATGTTAATCTCGCCCTTTGCTTCCCCTTTTATTATGGGTCTTAGGTGTGTTTTCCCGGAAATTTTTATTATTTTATCAACAAGCTCCGAAACCCCTATTGGTGAGTTCGTGCCGAAATTAAATGCCTCTCCTTTTACCTTTCCCAATTTCTCTGCAAGCGTCAAATAGGCACCTACTGCATCCGCGATGTACATATAATCCCTTACCGGCGTGCCGTCGCTTCTTATAATGGGGGGCTTGTCTGACAGGATAGATTGGATTGTATCCGGTATGATGCGGGAGAAGTTCAAGTCACCCCCGCCGTAGATGTTTGCGCATCTTGTAACCGCAACCGAGAGTCCGTATGTGTTGAAATAGGTCCGTGCCAGGATATCTGCGCATGCCTTTGACGCATCGTATGGGTGCAGTGCGTTCAGGCAGAATTCCTCAGTATACGGCAAATTTTCATGCTCTCCATATGCCTTGTCGCTTGAAGCGACGACCATGCCCTCAAATGTTTTGGAATTCCTTGCGGCCTCAAGAACATTCCATGTACCTTTGATATTTGATTCAAAGGTCGAAAGGGGTGACCTATTGGCAACCCCAACCAATGCCTGTGCTGCCAGGTGAAAGCAGGTGTTTACCTCATATTCGTTGAAAATTCTCTCAACTGTCGCCAGGTCTGTTATGTCCCCACTTACGATTCCACCAAGTTTGCCACAAACATCCTTCATGCAGCCAAGCGGCGAACCTGG
>JAHJSX010000144.1 GCA_018830205.1 archaeon
AAAAAAGATTTTGCCAAAGGAAGGGGCAGTCATCATTGATTTGGACGGCACCGACACGCGGCTTGATATCCGGAAATCTGCTACACAAAACGCGGACATCTTCTACAAAAAGAGCAAGAAGGCAAAGGCAAAGATTCCGGGCGTAAAAAAGGCGGCAGAAAAAACAAAGGTCTTGATAGAGAAGCTTAAGGAAGGGGGGGCCGAGGCCATAAAACTTGAAGAAAGCATCCCTGAAGAGCGGGTCGTAAAAAAGAAGGAATGGTACGAGAAATTCAGGTGGTTTATATCATCAGATGGGTTTATGGTGCTTGGCGGGCGCGACGCGACATCAAACGAAATGCTTGTCAAAAAGAACATGGAGGTGCATGATATCTTCATACACGCCAACATACACGGCGCCCCGGCAGTTATAATCCTTACAGAAAGAAAAGACGTGCCGGAAACAACGATACAGCAGGCCTTTGACTTCGCGGCAACATATTCTCGTGCATGGAGGAGCGGCGCATCGTTTCTGGACGTCTACTGGGTAAAACCAGAGCAGGTAAGCAAGACGCCGGAGCACGGGGAATACGTTACAAAGGGCGCATTCATCATAAGGGGCAAGAAGAACATAGGCACGGGAACCGTGGAGGCAGCCATCGGTGTTGTGATGGGTGACGAGGTCAAAATTCTAGGCGGGCCGCCAGAAGCTATAAGCAAAAACGCTGATTACCATGTAAAAATAGTGCCTGGAAGAATGAAGAGCAAGGAGACGGCGCTCGCAATAAAAAATAGAATTTTGGAAGAAGCAAAAGAAGACGAAAAAGAAAAAATAAAGAAACTAAACATAAGCGACATCCAGGTGCTTTTGCCTGCAGGTGAGAGCGAGCTTGCGAAAAAGAGCAGGTGAAATCTAAATTGCCCCTATAACGTCCCCTCTTGTAATAATGCCGACAAGTTTCCCGTTTTCATCCATCACAGGGAGCCTGTTTATGTTCCTCTCTGCCATGATTTTGGTGGCCTCGCTTATGTCATCCTCTTGATTTACGGTAAATACCTTTCTTGTCATCGCGTCCCTGGCCCTTGCAGACGCTGCCTTTTTCGCACTTTTCATGACGTCATCCAGACCGAGCTTCATCCTTACCGGGAGCTCAAGCACATCAAAGGGGCTTGGCAGAATGAGATTTATGTTTATGTCCTTGCTTTCAATGATTTTGATTATATCGGCCTCGCTCAATATGCCGATGACTTTGCCATTTTCATCAACAACAGGCGCGCCGCTAATCTTTTTCTCCCTGAGGATTTTTGCACAATCATAAACCGAGGCATCCGGCGAGAATGTCGCAGCGTCCTTTGTCATCGCGTCTTTTACTAATGTCATCTTTACTCACAACCTGTTTATTTGTCCTTGAACTTCTTATATGCTTTCTGAAGCTTTTGCGGGATTTGATGCATGCCTGCCTTTGATTTTTTAAGCTCCGTGTATTTTTTGACAAAGAGTTTTTTGTCAACCAGCTCATCTTCTGACATATCACCGAGGAGCCTTTCGACAAGCTCACCCTTTTTCCCTATAAGTTTTAGGCCTCTCTCCTTCAGGAGCTTCTTTAGTTCCGGGATAGTCTTTTTCCCAAGCTCCCTCTGTGTGCGGGTCAGGACGTCTTCCAGCTCTTTGACGCATTCCCTGAACTCGTATTCTATTATCTGGCGCTGCTTTACATTGACCACGTTCGTTGAAAGAATATGCTTGATATCAGAGACAGTCTTCTCGCCAATGCCCTCAACAGGGAATTTCGTGGGGCTATGCTCAAGGAAGGCGTTGAACACATGCATTGGCGTACCGAATTCGTTTAGGAGGGCCTCGGACCGTTTTGCGTTCACGCCCGCAAGGCCCGAAATCAAAAAGAGCTGGGCATCATAATCAGAGGGCGTCTTTGGCTTCCTTTTGATGGTCAGGTGCTCGCCTTTCTCTCCCTGTGTGGCCCAGTAGTGCAGGATGTCCGCTGTATCGCGCGTGCCTCCTGTCGGGATTATTGTAATTCCCGATTCCTGGATTTTCTTGAATATCGCAATGTATGAGTGCGGGTGGATAAAGAACTGGTTCGTCCACATCGTTCTAGGCTGGGCCCTGGATTTCTTATTGGGGTTCCATGACTTTCCAAGCGAGTCGACGGCGTAGCACCTTTTGCCCTGGATGCTTGTGAAGATGCTCCCCTCAAGAATGAGTCTCGCATCTTCATACTCTTTGAGGTTTTCAATCTGGTCAAAAAGCCTGCCGTCAGAGATGCTCTGGAGAAAGTCGCTCGCGCGCTTGCGTTCAATTGCGATTGTGCCATCACTTGACTGCACAAGGTAGTCTGCAATCTCAAGGTGCTTCTGCACGATGGTTATGTCATCGTATTCCTTGAGGTGGCGAAGGACGTGGGTCCTGGCCTCCCGCGTGTCATAAATTATGACTGGCTTGTCGCTTGTGAAGTCGTCAATGAGCATGATAAAACCTTGACTCACAAGATATATAAGGCCACTTATGCCCCTTATTAAACAGGCACTAAAAATGAAGGTTTTGCACCGCAATTTAAAGGAAGGGAAGATAAAGCTCAGGCCCGAAAATCCCGATGATTTGTGGTATACAAAGAGCATAATAAAAGAGGGCGACCTAGTTTCAGGAAGGACATACAGGCGAATAAAGGACGAGGAGAAAAAGCGCGCTGACAAAGGAGTACGTGTCCCGATATCCGTGGACCTGCGTGTACAGGATTCAGAATTTGCAAGGTACATAATGCGCCTCCGGGTAAGCGGAAAAATCGAGAAAGGCCCCGAGGACTTGATTTCCATGGGCACGTTTCACACAATCGAGGTAAAACCAAACGATACTATCACAATCAAAAAGGATAGATGGAAAAACTGGGAACTCGACCGCATAAAGGAGGCGGAGAAGGCTGCGAAGACGCCGCTCGTGCTTGTAGTCTGCGTTGAGGACGGGGATGCAGAATTTGCAATCATCAGGCGCTATGGCGTCGATTTCGTGGTGAGGGTATGCGTTAATGTATCAGGAAAGAAGGTCGTAAAAGAGCACGAGACGACAATGAAGGAATTCCTGGGCGACGTATCAAAGAAGATAGGAGATGTCCTGAAGACCGAAGAAATTCACACAACCCTGATTTGCGGGCCCGGGTTTGTCAAGGAAAACCTCCTTGCATACATAAAGGAAAAAAGCCCGGGCATCGCCAAGTCATGCTACATTGAAGGCACAGGCACAGGCGGCAGGGCCGGCATCCAGGAGATTTTGAAAAGAGGCATAATAGAGAGAATCGTGAGCGAAAGCCGCGTCTCTTACGAGACTGGCCTTTTCGAGCGCCTCCTTGAGGAAATATCAAAAAGCAGCGGGCTTGCTGCATACGGCCTCGACGAGGTAAAAACAGCACTCAAATACGGTGCCATCGACAAGCTCCTCATAAGCGACGAGTTCCTGCGAAACTATGAGGGCTCGGACCGCTTAATTGAAAACACGAAAAGCAAACAGGGAACCGTCGTAATCGTATCAATGGAGCACGACGCGGGCGAGCGCCTCCATAAGCTTGGGGGAGTTGGCGCGATTTTGAGGTTCCCGATTGAGTAATTTTCATCAGCCGAATCTCGTATACAAACCATCTGCCGGATTTCGTAAATGGAAATTCCCGGTTTTCGGGGCCTTTTTGCGGGAGCGTAGGGCATTAATAAACATCAAAAAGCGCGTATGCCGGATTCTGGATGGGGCTAAATCGTAAGAATGGAGCCGGGGTGTGCGCCGGGTTTTGGAGGGAGGTGGCCGGGGATTGGGTTTGGGGATGTGTGGCGTCCCGGTAGTAGTTATTTTTGAAAAAAGAAATTAACATAGTAATTTTACTTTTATTCCTTCTGAAACATCTTCAGACTCAAATACAACTCTAACATAATTATTAAAATTATAAATAGAATCATACTTCAAACAAACCCCAGTGTCCTTGTTGTTCTGCTTCATGACCACGCTGTGTCGCTCGCCTGCTTTTTGGGGGTATGAGATTAGTTCTAGGTGGCCGTAGGTTGGATTGTCTCTCTCACTATAAAACAATATTGTTTTACCTTGTTCATTATTTATCTCTAATGGTGATGTTATTACTTCACCGTTTTTTATTATACCTTCTACACCTAGATAAGATATTTTATCCCCCGGTCCAAACGTCCCACCCAAAGCCGCATTAACATACTCTTCCACCGGCTCAGGTGTTTCTGCAGGCACTGTCGTCGTAGCAGGCGGTGCAGTTGTCGCTGGGGCCTGCGTTGTTTTTGGCGCCGATGTAGTGTGGGCCGGGGGCGCGGTCAGGTATGTGCCTTTTGCGGGCGTGTCATTCCCTCCCGCGAGGATGAGTGCCGCCGCCGCGATGATTAGAAGGGCCGCTGCGCCGATTGTGGCCTTTTTCATGGGGTGTTATTGGGCTTGCGGCCTTATAAAAGTTTCAAGGCAGGCCGGCGTGGGATTTCACCAGCGAACAACGCAGCCCCGCATGGAATGATTTTTAAATGTTAGCATGTAATATTATTGCATGGGCAGCGTGACCATCGAGAAGGTTTATGACGAGCTGAAGGCCCTGCGGGGCGCTGTGGATGCCGTGCGGAAGGAGATTGCAGACCGTTTTCTAACCCCTGAGGAGGAGCTTTTGGTGGAGAAGGCCATGGGGGAGCGGCGCGGGGGCAAGACCGTAAGCCTGAACGAGCTGAAGAGGGAGATGAGTCGTAAAGCAGCAAAATAAGGGGTGCTTTTTTGGCGTACAAGGTGGAGTTGGCCTCTCAGCCGATAAAGTTCATCCGGGGACTGGCCGGTTCTGAAAGGGCGAGGATTATTAAGAAGCTGGACGAGCTGTCAGAAACGCCTCTATGCAGGAGTGTGAGGCTGGTAGAGGGGCGTCGTGAAAAGACCTACAGAGTGCGCGTCGGCGCCTTTCGCATTCTCTATCACGTGTTCTGGGACGATGAAGAGGTCCTGGTCTCTGTTATAGACAGGAGGCCAAGGGCATACAGGTAGCGCGTGGTTCTTTTTGGGCTTTTTTGCACAGCCCGCTTGCAGTAGATAAAACCATAAAAGAGAAAAGGATAAGCAGTGCGCCTCAGGGAATGCTTTTTAAATGTTAGTGTGCAAATTTATTATTGAACTGAGGTTTTGGTCATGGTTGAAGTCTTATTGGATCTGAAAATTGAAAAATTGGAGGAGGGCGGCTATTTAGCCACAAGCGACGAGCTCCAGGGCCTTGTGGCACAGGGCAGGACTATTGCAGAGACTCTGGAGATTGCACAGGACGTGGCGCGAAAGCTGATTGAATCTTACAGGGAGCACGGCGACCCGCTGCCCTTTGACATCACCGAGCCCCCGACCAATACAAAGTACAGCATCAAGATTCCAGTGGGCGTGGTTTGAATTTGCCCAGGCTTCCTGCTCTAACTGCCGTCGATGTCATAAAGGCTCTGAAGAGGGCTGGCTTTGTTTTTGACCGGCATGCAAAAGGCAGCCATGAGATATATTACAATCCAGCGACAAAGCGAAGGACTACGGTGCCAAATCATCCGGGCACGACTCTGCCAAGGGGTACGCTCAGGGCGATAATCAAGCAGGCCGGACTTACCAGGGACGAGTTTTTAAGGTTTTTGAAAAAGAAATAAAATCCAAATCAAAAACTTTATTTAA
>JAHJSX010000145.1 GCA_018830205.1 archaeon
AGAGGGAATAAAAATTCATTTCTTGGCTGCCCCAAATAGAATAAAAGGTGTGGATGGAAAAGTTTCAGGATTAGAATGTGTGAAGATGGAGTTAGGACCACCTGATGATACCGGTCGTAGAAGACCAGTAAGAATTGAGGGATCAGAATTTACCATAGATGTTGATAATGTAATTGCCGCAATTGGTCAGGTTCCGGATACAACATATTTAAAAGACCAGGTTGAAACTACTGCTTTTGGAACTCTAAAAGTAGATTCGGAAACCTTGGAGACTACAAGTGTAGGTATATTTGCTGGTGGTGACTGTGTTACTGGTCCATCGAGCGTGGTCGAAGCAATTGCTGCGGGCAAGCGCGCTGCAATTGCAATTGATGATTATCTAAAGGAGATTTGAAATGTACAGGATATCTGTTGTACCAGGAGACGGGATTGGCCCGGAAATCATGGATGAGGGCATAAAGGTCCTTGAGGCCGTGGGCGATGTCTGCGGCATTAAATTTGACTGGAAGTATTTTCCACACGGGGCCGAGCACTACCTCAAGACCGGAGAGGTCCTCCCTGATGAGGCCCTTAAAGAAATGGAGAAGACCGAGTCCATATTTCTTGGTGCTGTCGGCGACCCAAGGGTAAAGCCAGGCATCCTTGAAAAAGAGCTCCTTTTAAAGATGCGCTTCTACTTTGACCAGTACGTCAATTTGAGGCCAATAAAGCTCTACCCGGGTGTGCCATGCCCGCTGAAGGGCAAGGGGCCGGAGCACATCAACTTCTATGTCGTGCGCGAGAACACAGAGGACTTCTATGTCGGGATTGGGGATAGATTCACAGACGACAAGCACAACTCCATTCTTGAGATAAAACGCGACCTGTACGACCTCAAGTTCAATGTCGATATAACAAAGGATAAAGCAAGCGAGGTCGCATACCAGGTCGGCGTGATAACAAGGGAGGGCTCAAAAAGGATAATGGAATTCGCCTTCGAGCTTGCAAAGAAAAAGGGGAAAAACAGGGTAACAGCCGTTGACAAGGCAAACGTCCTTACAAGCGTTTACGGCCTCTGGCGCGACGTCTTCGAAGAGGTCGCAAAGGGCTATCCTGACATCGAGACCGAGTTCAATTTCGTGGACGCAATCACGATGTGGTTTGTCAAGAACCCGGAGTGGTTCCAGGTAGTTGTGACGCCCAACATGTTCGGGGACATAATCACAGACCTTGGCGCAATGATTCAGGGCGGAATGGGCCTCGCACCGGGCGGCAACATCAACCCGGAAGGCATCAGCATGTTCGAGCCAATCCATGGGTCCGCACCCAAGTACAAGGGCAAAAACGTGGCAGACCCGATTGCAACGATTCTCGCGGGCGGGCTCATGCTTGAGGAGTTGGGCGAGCAGAAGGCCGCGGACATGATCGAGCAGGCGACAATAGAAGTCATAAAAGAGGGAAAAACACTGCCAAAAGACATTGGCGGAAGCGCGGGCACGAGCGATGTCGGGGAAGCGATAGCGAAGAAAGTTAGAGAGCTTTAGTGGGATAAAAAAGTTGTGGGGATTAGATTCTGTTAACTAAAGGAGTACGGATTAAAAAATTACATCATCCATTTTTGCTCCCTCCAATATGGCCCCATTCAAATCCGCCCCACTTAAATTGGCAAGATACATTGTGGTGTCGCTCAAATCGGCGTTTGTAAAATCTGATTTCATTAAATCGGCACCGGGCATGTCGGCTCCACTTAAATCCGCTCCTGTGAAGTTTACACCTATTAATTTAGCACCTGTAAAGTCAGCATCACATAACTTTGCCCCTTGGAGATTTTTATCTCCAAATAATGCCCTTGAATAATCATCATCACTAAAGCAATCCCTTGGCTCAGATGTACATCCAATAATCAATAGTAAAATTAATAGCGTTCCCCAGTACCTCACCATACTCTAAACTCTCAAGAGATTAATAAAAAACTTGTGGGAATTAAGTAAAAGAACTCGGTTAGCGAAAGCAGCCTTGCCTATTCAACAAGCCCAGCCATCTGCTTTAGTGTCTCTATGGTCTGGGCCCCCTCTTTTATCTCAAGGCTCCCATCAGGATTGTTCATGGCCCATGTGGGATATCCCTTTATGAAGTCAGGGCACTCGACGGTGTCGCAGTCAACCAGCCTCAGGTTCTTTGCTGAGGTTCCGAGAAGTTCAAACTGCTGGTGGCATGACTCGCACCAGTTGGCATAGAACATAACCCAGCTGACCTCTGCCAGTTTCAGAGTCAATTCATCGTAGTCGCCTTCCACCACCGGGACCTCCTGGGGGGTTTCAATGCTGATATAAAATTGTATTACGGCCAGTGAAAGAATGAATGCAAAAAGATATTCCTTGCGGATAAACCAGGACTTTTCCTTCTTCTTTCCAATGACCTCGTATTGAAAGATTGCAGGTAGTAGCAGTGCAAGGCCTGCGATGATGCTTATGATGCCGAGGAGCTCGTTGTTTGCCGCAAGCGTTTCCTTTGGCAAAAGGAAGCATCCACAGTCTTTTTCATTGAACAAAAGCCACCCACTCATGAGGGGGACAGCTCCCGCAAAGGCAGCCAGGTACCCGTATTTTTCAAATAGTGTTTTTAGTTTTTCCTTTGAAGACGGTTCTATTTGCGCTTCCTGCGGTTCATCTCTTTTAGCCCTTTTGCCCTTCGCCATGCCTTTAACCTCAAATATGTTTGTATATTACCCCTATATTTTATTATTGTTAATTAATATATGTGCACTAAGGAGATTGATTATGAGGCGGGCTTTTCTAATAGTTGCATTGTTTGCGCTCTTGGCGCTGCCCGTGGTGGCTGCGGCACCGGATTACCATTTCAACTGGGTTGAAGTCCTCTCTGACATGGAGTCGAAAACAGAAGAGTACAACATGGAGCTTGCGTGCCTTGCGGGCGAAATGGAGTATTTTGATATTGCAGGCATCGGGCCCATGGAGGCGGCCTCCTCTAGTGGCAGGGATTTGAGGGTGGAGACGCTTGATTATTCCTCAAGGATTTTTTTCGAAAGGCCCCTCAGGGAGGGGGAGACGCAGTTC
>JAHJSX010000146.1 GCA_018830205.1 archaeon
CATGTGAATGCCTGAAATCTCAAAACATGCTTTGTCTTTTGTCCTTGAATATGCCCCCATGACATCCCTCTCAGGTATGCCAAACTTGCTCTCTTTGAGCCCTGTTGAAAGGTGAGGGTGAGTATCAGGCGAGACTGAGGGGTTTACGCGGAATGATACTCTTGCTTTTTTATTTTTTTTATCACATATTTTCTCAAGACGCTCAAGCTCATGAACCGCGTCAAGATTGATTATAACTCCTGCATCAAGCGCTTTTTCAAGCTCTGTATCGGTTTTGTTGTTCCCTGTGAAAATGATATTATCGGGGGTGATTCCTGCCTCAAGTGCAATGTGCAGCTCGCCCTCGGATAGCACGTCCGCTCCTGCACCTTCCTGGCGCAGAATGTTCAGCACAGCAAGTGAGGTATTTGCCTTGCATGCATATTTTATCTCTACATTCAACCCTGAAAACGCATCGCGAAACTCCCTGTATCGCTCCCTTATGCGGTTTTCGTCCGTCACATAAAGTGGAGTTCCAAATTCCTCTGCAAGCTCCACGGCATCAACGCCGCCTATTATCAGATGGTGGTCTTTTACTTCTATATGCGGCCTCATCATAGCACCTTTTCTATACGCTCTACTGCCTCTTTTATCCTTTCAACTGACTTTGTAAGTGCAAATCGCACGAAACCCTCTCCGTGTTCTCCAAATCCAAGTCCTGGTGTGCATACAACGCCGGCGGAGTCCAGAAGCTTGCTTGCGAATGCCATGGAATCGCCCCCAGGCACCTCAAGCCATATGTAAAAGGTGGCCTTTGGTTTCTGGCATGCAAGATCAATGCTGTTTAACCCATCTACAAGCGCGTCTCTTCGCTCCTTGTAGATTTTGATATTTTCTTTTACGGCGTCCTGGGGCCCATTTAGCGCGGTAATGCCTGCCTCCTGGATAATCTGAGAGGCGCCTGAGTCGACGTTTGTCTTTACCTTGCCAAGAGCCGATATTATCTCGCTTTTGCCAGCTGCGTACCCTATCCTCCAGCCAGTCATGTTGTAAGTCTTTGAGAGGGAGTCAAATGCTATGCCCACATCCATGGCGCCATCTACCTCAAGAAATGTTGGGTGCTTTGAATCATATGAAATAGCAGAATATGCCTCATCAGAGCAGACGATTATGTCGTTTTCGCTTGCAAAATCCACTACTTCTTTGTAAAATCGCGCGTCAGCGACCGCAGCCGTAGGATTGTTCGGGTAGTTTATCCACATTATTTTGGCCGCTTTTGCCTTATCCTTAGGTATCGCTTCAAGGTCTGGGAGAAAGTTGTTCTCCTTTAAAAGCGGCATTGGATGCGGCACGCCTCCTGCAAACATTGTGGCTGTTGGGGGTACTGGATAACCCGGACTTGAATAAAGTACAACGTCCCCGGGGTTCACTAGTGCGAAATGCGTATGATAAATCCCTTCTTTTGAGCCCAAGAGGGTTATTACTTCTCCATTGGGGTCAAGGTCTAGGCCATAATCCCTCTTGTATCTCTCTGCCACTGCCCCTCTAAAAGAGGGCATCCCCACATATGATGGATACCTATGATTTTCTGGTTTTTTAGCAGCCTCACAGCATGCGCTGATTATGTGCTCTGGAGTTGGAATGTCCGGGTCCCCTACCCCTAAATCGATTATGTCCGCCCCTTCTTCTTTTTTCTTTGCAATCTTCCTATCAATTTCAGCAAAAAGATAAGGTGGCAAACTTTTGATTCTATCTGCAAAAACCATAGTCAAAACCACACCAAAGTATTTTATATCGTTAAACAAGGTGAGGTATTTAAAAGTTGTGAGTAATCATGAATACGGTCATAATCACAGAAAAGCCAAAGGTGTCTTTGAAAATAGCACAGGCTCTCTCTTCTAAATACATAAAGAAGACAGAAGGAGGCGTGTCTTATTATAAGGCCCAATCAAACGGCAGTGACGTTACAATCGCATCTGCTGCAGGACATCTTTATACCCTTGCGCAAAAGGGGGCCTCGAGAAGCTACCCTATTTTTGACATAGACTGGGTGCCCCTCCACACGATTGACAGGACAAAGGCATACGTCAGAAAGTATATAGAGCTCCTGGAACGCCTCTCAAAAGGAGCTGACAGATTTTACATTGCTACTGATTACGATACTGAGGGCGAGCTTTTGGGGTACAATGCACTTAGATTTGCATGTTCTCCTGGGAGCAAAGAAGTCATGAGGATGAAATTCTCTACCCTCACACACGGTGAACTCTCATCTGCATTTAAAAACCCCATTGAACTTGATTTGAAATTGGTGGAAGCGGGCGAGACCAGGCACATCATGGATTGGTTCTGGGGGATAAACACATCACGCGCGCTTAGCCATGCACTTCAAAGCGTACACAAGGGATTCGCAACCATATCTGCGGGCAGGGTCCAAACCCCTGCACTTGGGATTCTTGTGGAGCGAAAAAAAGAGATTGATGCCTTTGTACCGGAAGCCTACTTTGAAATCCTGGCGGATGTAGATGTGAAAGGTACAAAAGTTCAAGCAAAGCACGAAAAGGGCCGGATATTCGATAGAAAAGACGCAGAAGACATACTTGCAAGCTCAAAAGTAGAAGAGGCACTTGTCGGAGATGTAGATAAAAAAGAAGTGATTATATACCCGCCCGCCCCGTTTGACCTCGGCACCCTCCAGATTGATGCCTACCGGCTCTTTGGATTCACTCCCAAAAAGACGCAAGAAGTGGCACAGGGGCTCTATGAAGGTGGATTCATATCCTATCCAAGAACCTCCTCACAGAAACTCCCCTATTCAATTGGCTTTGGCAGAATCCTCGAAAATCTATCTCTAGACTCAAGGTTTAAAAAATACGTCAACATTGTGCTCAAGAAGGGTGAACTCAAACCACGCCAGGGCTCA
>JAHJSX010000147.1 GCA_018830205.1 archaeon
ACTTCGCTTATCCTGCTCCAGAGTTCTTCCACTTTCTTTGCCCACCTTTTGAGGATTCCAAGCTTATATCAAGGCATCGGGATTAAAAGGTTTTCTAAGGACTGTGAATGATTTTTCCAATGTCGCGTGTTGGCGTGAGGCCGGGCGTCTTTTTTAGCTCTTTTTTAAATTCAGTTGATTTTAATACTCGAAGGAACGCACTAACAGCCGGCTTTTCGAACTTTTCTCGTGGGATAACAAAGTCATATTTTTCTTCTTTAAGCGGAACAAACGAAAGCCCATATTGATGGGCAACCGTGCGAATTGCAAGACCTGCATCTGCCCGTCCGAATGCAACAGCAGCCGCTACGCCGCTGTGGGATTTTGCTTCAATCTCGTATCCTGTTATCTTATTTTTTAATTCTTCTTGTGAAATCCCTTCAATCTTGGCTGCTTTTTTTAGTTCGAGGTCAAAGAGTATCCTGGTACCAGAGCCAGGGTTTCGATTGATAAATGAAATGCCGCTTCCCGCGAGGTCCCTCGCACCTTTAATTTTCTTTGGATTTCCCTTTGCAGTAACAAATCCCTGCTCCCTGTCATACCCTCGAACGAGGTAGACTTTGTTAGAAATTTCCATCTTCTTTAAAAACGGAACGTTGTATTCGCCTGTTCTCTCATCAATCAGATGCGTACCAGAGATATCCGATTCGCCGCGTTTTGCTGCCGCAAGTCCACCCGATGAGCCCACATTTATGATTTTGGCAAAAGTCGGCGTGCGCCTGTTCATAACTCGCAGGAGAACATCTGTCCCAATGCAGTGGCTGCCGATAATCGTGAGGTCTGCAGGCTTTATAACCTCACTTGCAAGGACCACGTCAATCTCGCTTCCTTCCTCGATTATCTCCGTGTTCTGGGGGATTTCCACATACCCGTCCGCCTCTGCAAACGTCGTTATCGCGCCAGAGCCAGAGAGCGTCGGATATGCGCTGTACCCTCCGCTTGAGCTTGAAACGAGATTTAAAAGCATGTACTCATGGCGCCCTTGTGATGAGAACAAACGCATGGCAGCTCGCGCCTTTATCCTTTTCTCTTTTTTACTTCCCACCCCGGAAAGTCTTCTTAAAATCGGGGCAACAAGAACATGGAAAGTAATCATTGCAGAAGTTGGATACCCTGGCAGGCCAAAAATCGGTTTTTCTCGCGCCACCCCAATGATTGTGGGTTTTCCGGGCTTGATTGCAATGCCATGAACGATTATCCCTGGCTTTCCAAGCTTGTCTATTACTTTGTAAAGCACATCACCTGCACCCGCCGACGTCCCGCCGGACGTGATTATGATGTCGTACTTCATCATCGCCTCAAGCTTTTTTAAAAGAGCACTCTGATGGTCTTTCACTATCCCAAGAACTTTTGGTTCTCCCCCGTTTTCTCGCACGCCGTCTGCGAGAGCTCTGGCATTTACATCATAAATCTCCCCGAATTTCAAGGCATTTCCGGGCGCGACAATCTCATCCCCTGTTGAGATAATGGCCACAGTCGGCCTCCTGAATACTTCTACATCTGTCGTGCCGAGTGCCGAGAGCACGCCGGTCTCCCTCGGTGAGAGTATCGTACCCTCTCTTATCACAGTCTCACCGCGCATGATGTCCGAGCCTGCCGCCATTATGTTCTCGCCGGGCACCACTGGCCTTTGAATGTTCACACCTTTTCCACCCTCATTTGTGTACTCCACCATGACAACAGCGTTTGCCCCCTTTGGCACTGGCGCGCCCGTCGCAATGCCGACTGCTTCCCCCTCTTTTATGTTGACCTTCTTTTTCTCACCTGCCTTGATGTACCCTTTCAAACGAAGGGCCGCGGGGTTGTCCTCATCAGCATAAAACGTGTCCTTTGCGCGCAGGGCGTACCCATCCATGCTGGCCCTGTCAAAAGGCGGAACATCAATCTGCGAAACGATATCACTAAAAGCGACCCTGCCGGTCGCATCTTCAAGGCTTATTTTTTCTCCCAAGGGATTTACAATGTAATGCTTCTCAAGCCTACTTTTCGCCTCTTCGATTGATACGACGTCGTGAAATTCTTTTATCCCCATAAGTCCTAATGTTGGAATAATGGCGTATTTATAACAGGCGGTTTTCTAGTGTTAAATTATGATGTGCTATATTGCATGTTTTTTAGGGAAATTTGTATATATTCATGCAAAAATAGCGCAAAAGCTCAAAATTCCATCATAATAGCAACTCATAAATTAACAAATATATACCAATATGTAATCTATTTCCCAACTATATATAAAATATAATTTGCAAAGTAATATGCATAGGCAAATGGGGTTCCAGAGGGAGCGATTGAAATGAAAATTGTGTGTGTGGACGACGACCCGGACATAATCTATGTTTTAGAGCACATTCTATCAAGATATGGGTGCGAAGTGATTGGAGTAACTGACCCAAAGCAATGTCTTGAAATCGTGAAAAGGGAAATGCCGGATTTGATTTTCCTTGATGTGATGATGCCGGACGTAAGTGGCTGGGAGCTTTGTAAACAGATTAAGAAGGACCCTGAAACCTCTGGCATTTTTGTGTCTATGCTCACTGTCAGGCGGGAGGCGGAGGATGTAAAAATGAGCCTTGAGGAGGCAAAAGCAAATCGACATCTTAAAAAACCGATTAATTTAACTGAGATTAATAATGTCATAGGAGAATTGTCCGCGCAGGAAGCGAGGCAGGACTCTTTGACTCTTTAATTACAAATTGCGAAACATGCTGACTTCTACTTTTTTCCCTTCCCGAAGCCCCTCGGTATTCTCGGGCACAACAACAAACCCGTTTGCCAGAAGAAGCCGCGAGAC
>JAHJSX010000190.1 GCA_018830205.1 archaeon
CAAGAGAAAACAAAACCTGCAAGTTGATTATAGGCGGAGATGGGAGGAGAAAGAAGGACGCGGAAAAACTGGCAATAGACCTGGGCCTACAGGACCACATAAAATTCATTGGCTGGATAAAGCAGGATGACATACCTGCGTATTATGCCGCATCGGACGTAGTCGTCAATTCAATCATTTACAGGCACGCAGGCAGTGTTAAAGTCTTGGAATCCCTATCAAGCGGAAAACCAAACGTCCTTTGCAACATCGAGTCCCTTCCAGGTGAGAACAGTTTCCCAACTGAATATATTGCAATGCTCGTAAAACCAAAAGACGCGCATGACATGGCGCGCGGAATATTGGCGCTTCTAAACGACGAAGAACTTGGGAAAAGGCTGGGAAACAATGCATGGAATTTCATAAGGGATAATTTTTCAATTGAAAACATTGCAAAGGACTACAAAAAATTGTACGAAGAATTAGTTGAATAAGATAAGAGAGAGCTGTGAAATGGAATCATATCTTTAGAATGAAAAGGTTATCGGAGCCCGATTTGACCTCCTTTTGTAAACCATAATGTTAGAATGAGTAACCATAACCTTAGAATGAGGTAAAAAATGTAACCATAAGCCTAGAATCTGGTAATCGGGCGGGTAAAGGTGGAGGTAATTAAAATCCCCACAACTTTTTTATTAATCTCACGAGAGCATGCCTCTGGGAACAAGATTAACAGTTTATATACCAGTTACACTAAACCGATAGTCATGGTATTTGATTTGTTAGCCTTTGGGGCAGGGGCTGTATATGGGTACGTAAACCCTGGGAAAGAGGAAAAGGGGAAACTGTTGAGGAAAGGGTTAAGGACCGGTGTGGGCGTCGGCATAGTGTTTGGAATTCTAAACATGTTTTTAGGGGGGTCCATGGGTTTTGGGACCACTCTCATCGGCTCCATCATTGGTATAGGTTTTCTGACATTGATATTCATTTTAGGCACTTTACTCGGGGACTGGCTTGAACATAAGATTAAGAAGTAATTACAAAGCTTGCCGCGAAACATAAAAGTGATTAGTCAACCCCCACAACTTTTTTATTAATCTCTAAAAAGGGTAAGGAGAATATATGCCGGGCTATTGGAGCAGGGAAAGTAGAGCCCCAATCGGATATTCTAAGACTCAGTTAACCGATAACCAATAAATTGTAATAGTATTACTTTTCATAAAACAGCGATCCAATTGTCCAAACACCACGGTAAGCAAGTTGCGCTGCCACAAGGCAGGTATATCCTTTCCACCCCTCTTTGTATTGACATTCATCTTCCATATCAGAAAGGAAAAACAGGTCACAATCCTCCCTGCTGATACCCGATGAGCTGTAACATTTATCATGGTTATAACAGGATTTTCCAAAATCGCCAGTTTCTTCTGTTAATATATGTCCTGAATATGCGATGAAATTATTAGGGCCGCAATAATTTTTGTTTTCATCATAAGGACCTAAATCATCAGGAGTTTTGCTTTCATCAGGTGGTTGTGTAGTGGGGGGTAATGTTGTTTGAGGCAGGATTGTAGTTGGAGATATAGTTTCAGGAGGCGATGTCGTGGGAGGTTGTGTTGTGACTGGAGGATTGGCCTCAGCAGGGGCATTAGCATCAATACACTTTTCAGTTGTTATATTATACTCTGTCCCTTCTGGGCAGGGCAAACAGCCGAGGTACCCCTTTTTACCAGCGATAATCTTATCGGGATCATAGCCGAAAACAGGCGTACGTTTATCCCATTCTGGGCAGGTGATACATTCGTCGTAATATTCAATCAAGCCTTTCTCAGTGCAAGCCGTACAGTCGGCATGAGGTACGAAAGATTCATACCATAACTCTTGAGAGGCTACCTGATTTGCCGCGTCCGTTAGTGTAAATGCTCCCGAGCTCATAAATGCTGTATGAACATGCTTGCCTTCCGGTTCCTCTAATTTATAAATGTCCCTTAATTGATATATCCTTGTGCTATCCTCAGAATCCTTCCTGTATCCATAAGGACTAATACCTTTTTCCTGATACAAGGGTTTAGGATATCCATCGATGTCATAGACATAATAACTATTATCTGATGTTCCTTTCAGATTGTAATGTTCTTTGACATCATACTTTATCTCATATTTGTGATATTCTTGGTACCAAGAACCATTTTCAGAAATATCGATGCATTTTTTAGTATTCCCATTTTCATCAGTAACATACAAAGCATGAACCGACGCTGGTGTTAAAACGAGGATTATCAGTATGAGATTTTTCCACATACTTCTGCTACTATTATATGGGGATAAATAGATTCCCCACAACTTTTTTTATCTATAACATTTAATATGTTTAA
>JAHJSX010000200.1 GCA_018830205.1 archaeon
CACCGGACTCCCAGCCAACCCCCATCCTGAAGATTATAGAGTCCTGGAACGTCCTCGGCACATTCCCTTTCCGTGAAGTAGGTGTTGATGAAGCGGTCCCTGTCCCCCAGCGTCTCGAACCTCCTCCTTCCTTTCTCCGGGAGGCTGTACGCTCTGCTGTCAACTTTCCTATCTGGAGGATTCCTACTTCTGCCTTTCAGAGCAGCCTCTCTGTGTCTCATTGTCTCTCCATACCATCCTGGTCCGTTTCCCATGAAGTCAACCTCCGTATTTTTTGTGTCATCGGCCCCTAGTCATGCCCATAAACATAGTAGGAATCCAGATATCCCATGTGGAGGAACTCATCATCGCCTACCTGCATGAACCTCCTGGATTCCACGTGCTCCTCGAAGGCATCGGCGATGAGATTGATGCTGTCCTCGACCTCACCCTTTCCGTGCCTGTCCTCCAGTTCCTCCAGCATGCCGCCGAACGTTATGCTCCCTCTCTCCCTGCTCATCTCCCACGCTATACGGTCTATGTATTCCTTCATCAGGCAGATGTTGGTCGGCATCTCCCCGGCATACTCTACAGTTCCCCTGCCGATGCCGTGCTTCTCCTCAATCCTTCTGTGGCCGCCAAGGCTCGCGTAGAGCGCCTTTGCCTCCGGAGTCCACCGGATTATCGGTTCGATGTTGCGGGTCATCCTTAATTCGTTGCGGAATCCCTCAATAGTCTCCTCCAGCTCCTGGTTGCGGTTCGCTCCAGGCTCTGGAAGGAAGTCCATCGATTTTGAAACTCCGTTGGAGACCCTCAGCTTTACTTTGTATCTCCTTGGATTGCCCGGGTCGACGTCCACCAGGATTGTCGAGCGGTACCTCTTTTCCAGCGGCTTCTGCAGTGAGGCCTGTCTATCCGAGGCCTCCCTTTCATGCTCCCTGACCTGCGTCATGCCTCCCGACCTCTTCCTGCGCTCGTGCTCTCTTACAGGGATCTGTCTATCCATGGGCACTTCCTTTCTTTACCTCGCTAAGCGGCCTGGGCGTCCAGTAGAGATCCCTCTCTATCGGCAGGCCCATGGGACCCGTGGTCTTCTGGAGTTCCGACAGGCTGAAGTACCCCAGTTCAGAATCAAGCCCCTCGACGTATCCGAAGAACGTATCCTCTCCGTCGAACTCGGTTGCGTACCATGTCCAGCTTGAATCTGGTGTGAAGTATTTCACGCGGCACATCGGGTCGCTGACGTTCTCCTGCGAATACAGTGGCGGCAGCTTCTCGGCGAGTTCTTTCGTCATGAGGCTGTGCCCCCGGATGCCCCGGTTGGGGTCTGCAGCATCCCACTTTGAGGGCATCCTCTTTGGCCTGGGTGCCTTGCCCCGGTCCCCGCCGCGCCCCTTCAGTGCGGCATCTCTGTGGCGTTTTGGCTCGCCGTGCCATCCTGGTCCTTCCTTATCCATAATGAACCTCCTAAAAGTTTTCGAGAAATTGTGAGAAGTTTCGCGGTGCCAGGTCAGTTGATCAGCTTGTCCACGACCTTGAATGCAATCCCTACGGACAGGACTGCGGTGATTATCCACCCTATAGGTCCGAACCCGAGCAGGAACGAGACCGCCATCCACAGGATAACAATGAATACGACAATCCATGCGAGTGTCACGAGGGGGCTGAAGAACCTCGCGCCGCCTGCCACTAACTTCTTAATCCTCTCCCTGATTCCCATACTATCACCTTTCAAGAATATTTCCCGCTCAGCCCCTCATGAACTCGGGCCGGTGGTGCATCGTCGGGATGGGAGGCTTCTTGCCCCTGAAGTACCACAGCCCCCCGACCAAGATTCCCACGACGGTCAACAGCACGATGTCCTGGAACATCATGACCAGTATGCCCACATTGAACACCCCGTATCCGATGTCCAGTATTACGGCGATGATACCCAGGAACGCGAGTATGTAGATGTTCTCCTTGCTCATCCTCGCCATCTTGTCCCCGATGCTCAGGTGGCCGGGCAGTTTCACGTACTCTATGATGGCGCTCATGGCCGAGAAGATTGCGCCGATTATGACAACGAAGAATAGCACTGCAACTACGGGGGATGCCCCTGCCTCGCCCGCTCCGTAAGACGGCACTGTCCCATCTCCCCCAAAGACTCTCTCGTACTTCGCCCCGCTCGGCGCCTTGTTCTGTATGTAGACCTCCTCGGAGAAGTCCTCGTACGTCCTTTTGTAAAGGTCGATCATCGTCACCTTCACCACGGCGGGGCCGTTGGCCGCCTTCGTCGTGTCCCAGAGGATTGTATACGGGCTTATCTGGCTGAGGCTCTGGCCTACTTGGACCCACGTGACCCCGTTATCCTGGGAGTAGTAGTAGATGACCCTGTCAACATCGCCGCTCACGTCTGTCTTCAATACTGTCGTTGAGGAAAGCTGCTCCCCGCCGATGGGCTGGATGAGGCTTATGTTTGTCGGCAGGATTTCAAGCGTCCCCTGGACAGTGGCCGAGACCGCCCCGAACGGGTCCTCGGACTGCGTCGTTATCGTGTACGTGCCCAGCTGCAGTTCTGGCAGCTGGTAGCTGTTGCCGCTTACCTCCACCGTCTGCATCCCTTGCACCGTGATGAGCGTATTGACGGCATCTCCATCAGGATCCACTCCCTGAATCCACGCGATGACCGGGGACGGGTTGCGGGTCTGGGCTGGTGCGAAGGGGCCCGGCTCTCCGGGTGGGTTGTTGGCCGTCTCTATCACGAAGTCGTAGGGTTCTGACACCACGCCCGTACCGGAGTACGTCTGCATCCTGACGTAGTACATTTTCTGAAAGTCCAGCTTGGGCAGCGTGTAGTTGTTTTCTGCGGTCGAGACGTTGAGGATTTCAGCGCCGCCCGGCCCTACTGCTGAGACCGTGATGTGGGTGTAAACCACGTCGCCATCGGGGTCTGTCCCTCCCGTCCATGTGAGCGTCGGCTGGTCGCTGTGGACTATGAGAGTCCCGTTTACCGAAGTGGCGGTGTTCTCGATTACTATCTGCGTGTTCTGCGTGGGCGGGTTGTCGCCGACGGAAAGGGTCAGCGGCGAGGAAGCGCCGGAAATGCCGTCCGCGTCCCTGTGCTTCACGACAACGGTGTAATCCCCCACCCCCAATCCTGAGATAGTGTAGGAATAAAACCCGAACTCGTAGACGTTCACAGCAGCGTGGAGCTCGTCGTTGATGTGTATGTCCACCGTGCTCGGGTGCGACCCGTCGCTGTAGTAGGCATATCCTGAGAGCTGAGAGGACTCGAAGTGCAGTATGCTGGCGGTAGAAAGCTCGGCGTCGATGGAGAGTGACTTCACGTTTACCATGGCGGAGTCGCTCCCGCGTATGCCGTCGGCGTCCGTGAGTTCGACCTTTACGCTGTGCATGCCGACAGTGCTTATCATGTGGGCCTCCGATATGCCTCCCGGTGCGCTTACGTTGATTTTCCTGACGAATTGGTTGTCGACATAAAGGTCTACCTGCGGGGGGTATGTGTTGTCAGAATACCGGACCACCCCTGTTATCGTGAAGGGTTCAATAGGCATCACAACATCGTCTGTAATTGTGATGTTGATGGATAGGCCCTTTACAGTAATTGCATCTATGACATTGGATTCGCCTGTTATTCCGTTGACATCGGATACCGTTGCCTTTATCGAGTGTGTTCCTAAATCAAGGGTTAGCAATGCTGAGAATGACCCGTCGATTTGGCTGACGGATGAAGTAGTTACGAATGATTGGCCATCGTAGATGTCAACGAGGGCCGGGTAGAATCCATCGCTTCTCTGAATATGGCCTGTTAAGGTTATCTGCTCTCCGGGTTGTACCAGGAGGTCGCTGACATGGATTGTGAAATCCGAGTATTCGAGTACCTCGAACTGATAGGGTGGAGAGGTCTGCTCGTTGCCCGCGCTGTCCCTTGCGTGCCATGTATACGTATATATTCCAGAGGACAGCCCGCTTAATGTAGCTACATATTCCG
>JAHJSX010000012.1 GCA_018830205.1 archaeon
ATGTTACCTCAAGCCTCATGCCCGGGTGGGTGTGGGCATGCCAGGAGCCGGTGTTTGTAAAGGAAAAATCTATGACATTCGTACCGATAGTAACATGGCTTGTTACATCAGCCAATCCAAAAAATCCTGTCCCTAATGCGCCAAGAGATTGCGTATCTATCGTAACAATATCAGATTTTATGTCATTATTGTTTACTTCGAGGGTGGTGATGTCAGTAATGGGTGGGTCATAATGCATAGAAATGTAGAGTGTTGCGTTTGTGATATTTGCATCAGCAGGTATTTCAAATCTTGTTTCTATATCAACGTCGTTGGTGGACCATCCGCCCCCCTGGGGATTAATGGATATCACTTTTTTTGTAGTCTTTGACATGTCTACAATGCTCGCCCTCGCTATGCATCCGGTTATTGGCCTTTCCTTTTCATAGCCGCTGACCAACTTAAACCCAACATCTATGCTTTCGGATTCGTTTTCGTAAGGTCTTTGTGTTGGACCTGTTAATGTTCTATTGTCGGATGTGAACTCTAAATCCGTGTATTCGGTGCCGTTTGCATATACCCCCAGGAAATCTACGCCATATCCCATTTGCTCAGGTATCATTGGGTTCAGGGTCGCGTTAATTAATACCAGCAGGTTATTCCTCTCTACTGTCCAGCTTGCGTCTGATTCGTTTCTTAGCTTGGTATAATTGGCAAACATCAAACCGAAGTCATCAAGCATGCCCTGTTTCTCAAGCACAGCCATTATGTCCACCGACCTGTGGGCCATCTCCATCGACTGGGACTGCATATGAATCATCACCCCCCCGCTGAAAGTGGAGACCGTGCCCACAAGTATAAATACAGGAATTAGGGCAAGGACGGCATCCATCGTGAAGATAAAGGCCCTGTTCATCTGCCCACCTCAAGGACGACTTTGACAGGTTTTGCGCCCGCCAGATTTGGGGATATCATGTTTTCGGGCGTTCCGGCTGGGGCCTTTATTATATAGTAATTTGCCTCCCCGTTGCCCTTAGGCCTTACCATAAGTTCATTAACGGTATTTTCTGTTAAGATACCGTCAACTTGCTCTTTAATTATGAGATTGGGCTGGCCGAGATTAATATAATTGGGCTCTCCGGTGCAGTCGCATGTAACACCGGTATCAGGGTTAATCCCATATTTATTGGTCACGGCGGGACCGCTTTGCCACTCGCCAACAAGCCAAAAATCGTATGTTGTTGTTTCACCGGCTGCAACAAAAAAGGTCTCATTGTAAACACGTGTTCCGGCATTGGAACAGCATGCTGTCGCATTTGTCGCAAAATGCCCTACCTCTTCCATCATACCTGATATTTCCGAAAGCGCAAGCAAGGCAAGTCTTTCACTTGCATATATATTCAATACACTCCCCCGTGACCCGGTAGCGAAATTTATTGATAGGTTGGTTGTGTTGGCTGAAGCGCCTAAAAATGATAGATTCATGTATGAAAAAGTCTCGTTTCCAAGCAGGCTTTTGATTCCGACCGAGAATATTGTGCCTCCGGCAATCGAGGCGTTTAAAGCCCCTACTTTCCTGCTGTCCAATTGATAGGGCCCCACACCTGCTGTCGTTGAGTAATTTGCAAGTCCCAGTATACTTGGAGCGTTTGTTGAGTTCCAGTCTGGCGGGTCGCCTGGGGTTTTTATCAGGACGTCCATCGCATCATTTATCATCCTGTTGTTTGAGTACCAGCTGGTGTAATCAGACATCTGTATCGCCACCCCTGACATCGCGCTCGCCGATATGCCTATGGCTATTGTCAGCGGTACTAGCGCCAGTAGTAAATCTAATGTGAATAGTTGGGCCTTAGCGCCACGTTTCATTTTAATCACTTTGATGGCTTATATTTATGTCAGTTTTTGCTCATATGTATGCTGGATATATTTTATATACCGGTATATATGCCGGCGGAATATAAACCGTTCGGGTAGTGAATTTGTGTAAAGTTTAATATGCTCTACTTGCATATCTAAATCCCTATGGAATACCAGAAGCTCGCCAGTGTTTACGAAAGGCTCGAAATAACCCCTGCAAAGCTTGAAAAAACAGATATAATAGCAGGGCTTTTGGGGGAAACTCCTGACGAACTCCTTGACATCGTGCCCTCGCTTTTGATGGGCCGGATATTTCCTGACTGGAGCCAACTTGAGCTTGGAATGGGCCCCGGCCTTTTGTATGACAGCGTCTGCTTCATCACCGGAGTGTCAAAGGACGCGCTAAAAGATACCATCCGGGATGAGGGGGACGTGGGGAAGGCAACCGAGAAGCTGCTTGAAAAGAAGGTGCAATCCTCACTTTTTTCAAAAAAGCTCGAAGTCCGCGAGGTTTATGAAAAATTTGAAAAAATCGCAGGAGCAGCTGGCGCAAAATCCCAGGACAAAATGAAACGGATTCTAAGCGACCTTTTAAACAGCGCAACGCCCTCTGAAGCGAAGTATATCACACGTACTGTGCTTGACGAGCTCCGTGTTGGGGTCGCAGAGGGCCTTGTGAGGGACGCGATTGCACTCGCTTTTGACGTTCCAAAGGACGCTGTTGAGCGGGCATACATGATTACAAATGACTTCGGGGTGGTGGCAAAAACCGCAAAGGCGGCGGGAGAGAAAGGGCTCCAAGGCCTCAAGATGAAAATCGGGGTGCCGCTAAAGCCGATGCTCTCGCAAATTGCGCCAAGCATTGACGACGTCCTAGGCGATGTAGAGGATGTGGCTTTTGAAATTAAATACGACGGCGCGCGCCTGCAAATCCACAAAAACGGGAGTGAAGTACGACTCTTCTCGCGCCGCCTTGAGGAAGTCACACAAAACCTCCCTGACATTGTGGAATACGCGAAGAAGGCTATCAAAGAGGATGCTATTGTAGAGGGGGAGGCCGTGGCGATTGACCCTGTGACCCGAAAGCCAAGGGCATTCCAGTACATGCTGAAGCGCTTTCGGAGAAAGTACGACATCGAGCGCATGGCAAAGGAGATTCCATTTGAGACCTACCTTTTCGATGTTTTATATGCGCGGGGGAAGTCCCAGATTGACGAGCCTTTTAAAAACAGGCGGAAGTTGCTGGAAGAGATAATCGAACCGATTGACAAAAAATTCGAGCTTGCAAAGCAGCGAATAACCCACGACGCGTCTGTTGCTGAAGAGTTTTACAACGAGGCAATCGAAATGGGCCACGAAGGCCTGATGATAAAGAACAGGCTTGCCTCATATACGCCTGGGGCGCGCGTCAAGCACATGTACAAGATAAAGCCGGTGATGGAGACCCTTGACCTTGTGATTGTGGGGGCGCTGTGGGGCACCGGCAAGCGTACCGGGTGGCTAAGCTCCTATGTGCTCGGCGCAAAGGACATGGAGACGGGCGAATTCACATCGGTTGGGCGTGTCGGCACAGGGGTTACAGAGGAGCAATTACAAGAATTTACAGATGTTTTGAAACCCCTCATTGAATACGAATCGGGGGGCGAGGTAAGGCTTCATCCTGATGTCGTGGTCGAGGTGGCATTCCAGGAGATTCAAGAATCTCCCCAGTATAAATCAGGGTTTGCGCTGCGGTTTCCGAGAGTCATGAGAATTAGGGAGGACAAGTCCCCGAGTGATGCAGAAACACTTGAGAGGTTGAAGGTCCTTTACGAGGCCCAGCGGGGGCAGGCAAAATGAAGATGATTGCAGGATGTGACGAAGCTGGGAAGGGCGACTACTTCGGCTATGTGGTTGCGGCATGCGTGTGCTCTGATGAGAAAGTGCTCGGGGATATTGGAGTCCGGGATTCAAAAAAAATATCAAAGGGGCGTGTTTTCGCAATTGATAAGGAAATCAGAAAGAGATGCGCTTATTCTGTTGTAACGCTCTCGCCAAAAAGATACAACGAACTGCACAAGGACACGGGGGGAAAGTACAACTTAAATGAAATGCTCGGATGGCTGCATGCGAAGGCCATAGGCGAGATTTTGAAAGAATGCGACCCTGTGACCATAACGGTTGATAAATTTGGAAAAGAAGAGAACGTGCTGAGGAATGTAAGCGAGGGCAAGGACAAACTTGTCTTTGTAGAAAAGGGCGAGAGGAAGCTGGCCGTTGCAGCCGCTTCAATCGTTGCGCGGGCTGAGTTTTTGAGGAGGCATGACGAGCTTTCAAAGAAGGCTGACATTGGAATGCCCCTCCCAAGGGGTTCGGCCCACGTAAAAGATGCTGCAAGGGAATTCATTAAGAGGCATGGAAAGGAGGCCCTTGGCGATTTCGCAAAGGTGCATTTTAAGATAACAAAAGAATTGTGACTCCGCAACTTTTTTATTTACCTCACGAGAGGTTATAGCATGAGACTGTGGGGGATTGTAATAATAATCCTGTTATTTTTTTTGATTCCAGGATGCACTGAAAAAGAATACGATTATCAGGAAAACCTGACTCCGGAGTATGAGACCGTACAAACTACATCACCACCAACCACAACAGCACCGCCTCCTGTAGTACAATCAGGCACCTGTTTTACTTCTTACATTATAATTGACGGCGTTAGTTATCACAAAGGGACTTCAATGTATAATGAGTTCTGTGATCAAAGAGCAACAAGCCCACCTACGACGACACGCGCTCCAACAACAAGCTACAAGACCTCCACAACAACAGATGCTGACTTAACTAATGGATTTAAAAGAACATACACTTGGAGTTATGGGGGACGTGATTGGGGAATGGTTCTGAATTTCTATGATGAGACTTATGATTCCTACGAAGATAGAACCCGCCAAAGAGAGTATGATTTGTTTGCATCAGATCCATATGACGACAAGCTAATAAAATCGCTTGCAGACTTTTTCACTGACATGGGGGAATCTTATGGCTTGGATAAATACGAAATTCCACTTTTAGCCGTATCTTTTATCCAATCACTACCCTATACATCTGACCGTGTAACGACCGGTTATGATGAATATCCAAGATTCCCTTATGAAACGCTTTATGATAACGGAGGGGACTGTGAGGATACCTCAATTCTTACAGTCGCAATTTTACAAGAAATGGGCTATGGGGCGGTTCTTTTAGAAATACCCAACCATATGGCGGTTGGAGTAAAATGTTCTTCAGATGTCCCAGGATATTATTACAACTACCAAGGAGACAGATATTGTTACTTGGAGACCACCGGGGAAAATTGGGACGTCGGGGAAATGCCTGACGAATACAAAAACCAAAAGGTGCAAGTGATACCCGTTTACAAAAAACCTTATTTGGACATTGATTTTGAGTATACATACAGGTATGACAATTATGATACTTATGTGGATGTGGACTTGACAGTGATGAATTACGGGTCCGAAGCCGCAAAAAATGCGATAATATATATTGCACTCCAAACTACTGACACAACAAAAGTATGGGATTCAATCACCAGTGAGGAATTAACGATTTTACCTGAAGGAGGTTACACGCGGAAGGTGACAAATCTTCATGTTCCAACAGGTCAAGCTTTCAGAGTATATGCAGTAGTATGGGGCGATAACATCGTTTCAGATGAAGCAGTAAGTGGTTGGACTACTTGGTCATAAAACTAAAAATAGATCCCGCAACTTTTTTATTTACAAAATATCTTTTCTCTCCACTCCTCTTTACTGGAGAGAGCATTATAGAACTTCACTGCTTTTCTTAAGACTTTTCTTTTTGACTCCGAAGGCATCTTTAACAGTGACCATTGCCACCGCTTTTTTCTTGGTAACCTTCTTTGTTTTGGTTGTCTTTTTTGGTTTTATTCCCTTGGAGAGAAGAAGCCCGGCCCGAGCACATAAGGAACATAATGTATCACGTCTCAGAGCCTCGCAGATAACAAGCAGGTCACTTAAAAATGGCTTTATACACGTCTTCCATCGTAAGTCTCAATCCTTGCCGCCATGCATCTTCCCACCTTTTTGTCTTATCAACCCATCCTTGTTTCGATGTGTCTGGTGGAATATCATCCCAGACAGGCTTACCGGGATAATTGATGGCAATGTCCCCATTTACATACTTTTTATTTGCGCCGTCCCACTTTGCCTGTTTGAATTGCATCGCATTTTTGTATCCCAATCTCATCAATGTCAACAGTCTATTTCTCCCACCTCCTATGGCCAAACATTTTGCTTCTGGGAGATAATGGATTCGGACGGGGCCCTCTTTGACAAATTCTGAAATATATTTTCTTTCATATAAACGAAACTTCGTAATCCAGGAAATTTTTCCATCTGATTTCTCAAAATCCCACTTCAAAGAACCAAGATCGGTAATTTCATCACTGCCATGTTGATCGAGATGCTGCCCCATTGGGAAAAGGGTTACTTCCTTCCCCTCTGTCGTAAACTTAAACACGTCACTTCCAGGCAATCCGCTTTTTAGGGCAAGGGCTTTAAACAAATTGTATTCGGGATACTTTTTATTGCAATACGCTCCGTGAATAATTCTGAAAAGGTATCCGATTTTTAGTTTTTCAATAATAATGTTGAATGGTTTCAAGTTCATAGAAAAGCACCTACGTAAATTTTTCTGCCAGTAATTTATAAAGTCTCTTCCTCATTCCTTCAAAATTCAGCATTCTCGCTTTACCGCCCTTGTCAGTTTGTCCCCAATAGACCTCGCCTTTTAACTTCTTCAGATACGTATCGTCAATCTCCTCATCATCACTCACTGTAATCGGAAGCACTTCTACGATTCCCTTTGCTTCAAAATCTTGCAGAAAGGATTTTGTTTGTTCGTCGTAGAGCTTCAACCGATTTTCGATGGTTTCGGTATTATCATCGGCACGTCTAACGAGACTACCGCCGCATTTATCACAGACACCTTCCACTTCAGGGGTATCGAAATCACTGTAGCCAGTGGCGCAATCTACACATGCTCGCCGATGGCCTTCGACAACGCCATAGGCCAGAAACTTTCGAGGCACATCCAGATGGAGAACAAGATCAATGTCAACTTGAGAAAATAGGACCTCTGCCTGAGCTTTCGTTCGTGGGAATCCATCCAAAACAAAGCCATTTTTCTGACACTCCTCCCGATTCAGATGTTCCATAACAATGTTAACAACGATCTCATCAGGAACGAGGTCGCCCCGTTTCATAAATTCAAACGCTTTTTTGGATAATTCGGAATCGGGGTCATTGCGAACCTTTGCCCTCAAAGCGATTCCCGAAGCAACGTGAACCAGCCCCAGCGCCCTTAAATCCCTCGATCTGTTTCCCTTTCCGCAACCCGGAGGTCCAAAAAGGATAATCTTTTTTCCCCTTACCGCAGCTTTTAATTTTTCTAAATTTTCCATAAATACAATCATCCCGGCAGTGTTTGAAGAAGGTCAAGCACAGCCTTATTCCAGCCTTCAGGATCCACTCCTCCCGCATATCGAAGTTGAGGCAATACAACTTTTGTATCGTAACTTCCATCTTCAAGTTGAACTAAAATAGGAATATCTACAGCCGAAAGCAGTGGGAGATCATTGAGCCGATTCCCTAAACCGACACTCAGAATGTTCTGGTGCGATTTTTTAAACATATCAATTAAAATAGAAACTGCCTTTCCTTTATCACTGGACGTGATATGATAAAAGCGGTCTCCACGCGTATATTGAAATTCGATGGCCGCTTCCACGCGAGTTGCGTTTTCGGGTTCCAAAATCAAAAAAGGCTCGTCATATTCCCGCTGTTTTGCCAGCGCTGCCTGATCCAGTGTGAGATTGCATAAAGTGGCAATTTCTTCCACTGACATATCCGAAAAACCTTTTAAGGAGTTTCCTGTTTTTTTCTTCAAATCATTGAGCATTTTCACAAGTGTCCTGTAAGGGGTTCCCAATTCAATGACGAAATATCCCTCAGATATGTAATCATAGTCAAAGGTAAACGGAAAATATTCTTTTGGGACATATATCGCCCCTCCATTTTCTACGACAAAGGGATCAGAATTTTCAAGAAGATTTCGATAAAACTCTATCTCACTTCGGGTTTTGCTGGTACACAAAATGAGTGGAATCTCTTTTTCTTTAATAGACCTTAGCGCCGGCTCAGCCTTTTCAAAAGAATAATTTTTTCCATCTAGTAGTGTCCCATCTAGATCAGAAAATACGATGGACGAGTTTGCGTCCATCTGTGCAATGCAGCGTTCATTTCCTTTGAACATTTGTTCATCCGTGGCTTTAACGATTATCTTCTTCAACAGTCTTTTTCAGCATTTCAAAAAATTCCGGAAGAGTTGATGTTACCCGATTCCAATTAGGTATTTCAGGATGCCCCAAAGGGTCCTCCAAAAAGGAATCACTGCCAATGCGCAGTCCTTCTGCAAAGGTCTTTACGGCAAGACCTTCTTCATGTCGGTCAAACGGAAGATTGTTAATCATTGCATTATCATTGTATTTTTTGATAGTATCCTGAGCAATTATCAGATAAGTCGCCATCAATGTTTTGATAAGTTTATCAGAGAAAACGACGCCTTCGGAAGCCAAAGCGCGAAAGAACACCCGGGTTATATCAATAGACATTTTGAAAAGACCGCCTTCAGGATTGTCTTCTGAGAGGGGCTGGTGTTTGTGTTCATAGGAATCTATAAGACTCATCTGACAGACGCGCTTAGTCGAACATTTTTGGAAAACCTCAGTCAATACCCCTAAATCCAATCCCCAATCACCGCGAATCCTGTTGATCCGTGCTAATTCGCCAGTCATTGCAAATTCTCCTGCTAAAGGATAACGGAAACTATCCAGATAGACCAAAAGTGGCTCATATCCGATGGTTTTTTGCATTGCACGAATAAGGGGCGTTACAAAAAGTCGTGTAACTCGCCCATAAATTCGGTCATTTAC
Organism: archaeon; assembly: GCA_018830205.1. Classification (GTDB taxonomy): domain Archaea; phylum Hydrothermarchaeota; class Hydrothermarchaeia; order Hydrothermarchaeales; family Hydrothermarchaeaceae; genus JAHJSX01. The sequence continues at coordinate 8,831 of JAHJSX010000012.1, forward strand.
TCGACTGTAATACCCCTTACAAAATTCGTAGCCGAGATTAGGGTTAGCTATGGGATAACAAAGCCGCGCCAAAATCCCTCGATTATAATTGACGATATCGCAATCGTGGATAGCAACCATATAACTTTCCCCCTCTGCCAACATGTAACCTAGAGCTATCCATACCGAACGCCCCTTACCATCAGGACCAATATTAATATCGTGTTTTTCCAGCAATTGAAAAAGTTTTTCGATTTGTTCACCTTCATTCCAGATAATTCTGACCTTTTGTGGAAGTACACTAAAAAACTCCCTGGCATGTTGGAACTCTTTGGCATTGGCATCACTCAACGAGACAACGATTTGATGCAGATATTTGACCTCTTTTAACTCCTCTACAATTCGTTTTAGACCTTCTCCTTCCAATTCCCTATAAAGTGCTGGCAGCACCAAAGTAATAGGTCTTACTGTGGAAAGCTGTTCCAATTCTTTCTCTAACTGTTCCAAACTGCTGGTGTGAAAACGGTGCAGCGTGGAAATAACTCCAGTTTGATGTAAATCGCTCATTGTTTTACCAATGAATAATCTTCCCCAATGATAAAATCCGCTTTCCCCTTTAATTGAGATACTGCTTGATGCTCTCTTTCCAGAACACCGAATCTGAACTCATCCATCACCTCTTTGCCCCGTTCGGCCTGATTCTTCTTCGTGTCATGATACGTCCTATCAATAAAAATATTGTAATCCCCTTCAATACTATTCGCATACAAACCCTCGACAATCAGGACGGGAACATTCTGAAAATTGACTACAAGTTTATGCTGGATAGAGGTTAAAATGTCGTAGATGGGAACAAGCGTTAGACCACCATCCTCTCTGAATTTCTTAACAATATATGCCAACTCCTCCTGATCCATTTCAGAAAGGCCAACGGACTCTAAGTTGGTTTTCACACGGAGTTCATTTCTTTCCTTTCGGGGCAGAAGAAAAAAATCATCGACATGAAGGATGAATGATTTCAATTCGTAAGTAGACTTAAAAAGATTATCGCTGA